>JAQYVS010000285.1 GCA_030145365.1 Desulfofustis sp.
AGAGAGGTCTCAGAGAGGAACTCATATGAATCCGTGTAATCTGAATCAACTCGGTATAACCCGAGAAAATCCGTGGGCCGTGGGGCATTTTAATATCCATAACCAGGAGTTCATCAGGGCTGTTGTACGGGCGGCGGATCAGGAGCGCTCTCCAGCTATTCTAGCCGTGGGAATGCTGTCTGTTAAGTATATGGGTCTTGAGCCTCTGATCAGCGCCTGTCAGGTTATCAGTAAAGAGACCGATGTGCCTATAGCAGTGCACCTGGATCATGCCAGGGATGTGGATGTGGTCAAACAAGCACTTGATTGCGGAATCAATTCGGTTATGTTTGACGGTTCTGCGCTTGAATATGAAGAAAATGTTGAAAAAACGACAAAAGTTGTTCAAATGGCCCATGAGTTTGGAGCCACTGCTGAAGGTGAAATCGGTATTGTCCCGCATGGTACGGCATCCGTGAGTGAGGCGGATATGACGAATCCTGCCAGGGCGGTGGAGTTTGCAGAACGTACCGGAGTTGATTTTCTGGCTGTCTCCCTGGGCAGTGTTCACGGTATGAAAACTGCCGGTGCATCACTCAACCAGGATCTTCTGCGACAACTCCACCAGCAGATTCCTGTGCCTTTGGTGCTGCATGGAGCTTCAGGGGTCGTTGATGATCACATTAAGGCCGCGGTTGAAAATGGTATTCGCAAGATCAATGTTAATACCGGTCTGAAGGTCGTACTGAAAAATTTTCTGTCTGATAAATTGGCAAAAGACCCGGACAGCGATCTTCTGGATGACTTCGATCTGGGAATGGATGCAGTCAACGCTTCCGTTGCAGCACGAATGAGGCTGTTTGGTTCCAGCAATAAAGCGTAACGAACCTCTGCGTGCCCCAATGGATCTGGCCAGATCCTGAACCGGTCAGGATCCTGCCAGATATCGCTCTACTTCTGTCCGGTCGGGAACGCCAAGACTGCCGCCGAATGTCAAGCATTTAAGAGCCGCGGTAATACCGGCAAAATGCATGGCCTCAGCTACGTTCATCTTTTCAGCCATGGCCACAGCGAATGCACCATGGAAGACATCACCGGCGCCACAGGTATCAATCGGTTTAATTTTTTCAGCCGGACATGAGTTCAGCTGCGATCCTTCCAGCCAATAGCTTCCTTTTTCTCCAGCTGTTACTGCAAGCCAGGCCTCGCTTTTATCTTGGCAGGCTCTCAGTGCTTTTTCTATATCACTTTCTTTACTGACCATTTCCAGACCACGTTCACTGAAGATCGAGTATGTTGCCAATTCGACAAGATAGCTAACGTCTATTGGGGCAATGTCTGCATCTATCAGGCTTGGTATGTTATATTTGCGAGCCGTTTTCAGCGCGTGTTCCGCTCCTTCAGGCCAGCGGACATCGGTGAGCAGAAAATCGGCAGAGCTAATGATCTCTTCCGGTATCCAGGAGGGATCGGGGTCGAGTTTGCTGCTGGAATAGTTGATAATCTGTCGCTCTCCCTCTTGATCTATGGCAACGGAGGAGACCTGGGAAGATTGGCCTGATATATGACGTATGTGGGTTACATCAACATTTTGGGCAGCCATGTGATGGACAAGATCATGCCCGACCTGATCGTCTCCCAGCCGACCGATGAATATAGCCTCGTGGCCGAGTGCGGCAACGGCTATTCCTGCAGCTGCAGCCGGTCCTCCGGGCACTGCCCGATAGTCATCTGCAAAAAATTTTCCCCCGCCGCCCGGCAGCGTGGTAACTTTGAATAGATAATCAAGACAGGCAAGTCCGACGCAGACAATTTTTGCCATGAGAACACCTTATAGCGTTGTGATGCGAACAATGTAGTGTTATTAACAAAATTATAAGTATTTTGTAATATTTTTAACAAAATTGCATATATTTGGCAAGGTTATTACGATGGTTTTGGGCTTTTGTACGTTGAAAATTAAAAAATTCAGCTGGAAGGATGTGAGATGAACGAGGTTACACTCAGTATTGACGAAGCAAAGCAACTCTGTATTGAAGCATTGACCGCTTCCGGAGCTTCTGAAATAAATGCAGAGATTACTGCGGAAGCACTGGTGCGGGCGGAGATAGACGGTCAGAAAGGCCATGGACTATCCCGGGTGCCGTCTTATTCTGCCCAGGTTAAGAGTGGAAAGGTCAACGGTACGGCGCAACCGGTTATCGAAGATGTAAAACCCGGATTGTTTCGAGTAAATGCCGGTTTTGGCTTTGCCTATCCGGCACTTAGGATGGCTCTGCCGGAGTTATGTCTCCGAGTAAAACAAAATGGGATCGCTGCGGCAGCTATCCACCGGTCACATCATTTTGGCGTGGCCGGGCAGCCGTGCGAGGATTTGGCTCGCGAGGGATTCATCGCTTTTGTCTATGGCAATACTCCCAAAGCTATTGCCCCTTTTGGTGCAAAAGAAAAAGTCTTAGGGACCAATCCGATTGCCTTCGGGGCTCCTTTGGATACCGATCCACTGGTAATTGATTTTGCATTATCAACGGTGGCGCGAGGGAAAATTATGGCAGCCAAGCAAGCGGGCAGGTCGATTCCTCAAGGCTGGGCTCTCGGACCTGACGGTGAGCCGACGACACAAGCGGAGACAGCCCTTCAGGGTTCGATGCTTCCCATTGGCGGTGTTAAAGGGGCAGCGCTTGCCTTGATGGTGGAAATTATGTCCGCCTGTCTTGCCGGTGCGGCGCTTGGTGCTGAGGCTGGTTCTCTTTTCGAGGGTGAGGGCGAGCCGCCGGATCTGGGCCAGGTGGTTTTAGCTATTGATGCAGCATCGTTGTCGGCAGGAAATTTTTCCAGCAGGATCAAAGATCTTGCGGCTATTTACGAGGAACTTGAAGGTGCTCGATTACCAGGACTCAATCGATTGAAGAATCGAAAGACAGCTGCAGAAGATGGATTGCTTGTTCCTGGGCCTCTGCTTGAGGAGATAAGACACATTAAGCAATGATTCGTCCCGGGAGGTAACTCGGCTCAGATCTTTTCCTTCTGTGTGACAATCACTGCACGGAGTGGATCTTGCTGGAGGAGTCGACATCGTCCGGGTTGATCCGGAGCTTTTTCATCCGATACTGAAGGGTTGAGCGGGGAATACCAAGAAGTCGGGCAGCCCCGTTTTTGCCGCCAACCATACCACCG
The DNA here is from genome assembly GCA_030145365.1 of Desulfofustis sp. Lineage (GTDB taxonomy): Bacteria > Desulfobacterota > Desulfobulbia > Desulfobulbales > Desulfocapsaceae > JABDQA01. The sequence continues at coordinate 3,157 of JAQYVS010000285.1, forward strand.
GTAGTCTTAAGGGCCTGAATAATGTGGGAACGTTCCGCCTGATTCAGGGTTGAAATAGGATCTGCCTGTTTTTCGGTTGCCATGGCTAAAGGAAATGTTCGCTTTATCATCGGTTCGCTGATCGTTGCGCCCGGCTGCAGAATGATCAAGCGTTTGACCATGTTTTTCAATTCCCGGACATTGCCCGGCCAGCTGTACTGACAGAGGAAATCAAGAGCATTTTCGGTATATATTGGCGCCGGCCGGTTCATCCGCTCCGATTCCCCGATGTTGATATTGTTGACCAGCAGAGGGATGTCCTCAAGGCGATCGCGCAGTGGTGGAATGTTGATTGTGACAGTCTCCAGCCGGTAAAACAGATCCTGGCGGAACTGACCGGATTTGACACTTTGCATCAGATTTCTATTTGTTGCGGCGATTATACGGGCATCCACTTCAGTTGAGGTACTTTCGCCAACCCGTTCGATTCTTCTTTCCTGCAGAACTTGCAGCAGTTTGGCCTGCAGTCCCATCGGCAGGTCACCAACTTCGTCGAGAAAGATGGTGCCGCCATCGGCCAGCTCAAAGCGGCCGAGACGTTTTCGGTCGGCTCCGGTAAAAGCACCCTTGGCATGGCCGAACAATTCGCTTTCAAACAGGGACGAAGTGAGCCCAGGGCAATTGGTTTTCACAAACAGATTGTTCCGGCGGTGGCTTTTATCGTGAATCAGTCGACTGAGGAAATCCTTTCCTGTGCCAGTTTCGCCGGTGATCAAAATAGTTTCATCGGTGACGGCCACCTGATCGACGATTTCCATTATCCGGTTCATCTGGGATGAGGCGAAAAAGAAACTGCCGCTCTGGTATTCGTGGCCGTGGGTGAGAAGATATTGCTTTTCCTCCTGCAGGTGCCGATTTGAATTTTTCAATGAGGTGTATGCCAGCATGTTTTCAACGGCGATGGCGATCTGCCGGGAAAGAGCCTGCAGCAATTCAGTAAGTTCTGAAATCCCATCTGGGGCCTCACGGAAACTGAAGTGAGTCGTTCCGAGGAGTTGATCTCTGACAACCATTGGAAAAACCATGGTTGATTTTAAGCCTGCCTTAACCAGATCGCCCACTGAACTGAGATCTGCATATCGTGTGAGGTCGTCGAAAATGACCGGCTGACCTGACTGAATGGCCATACGGGCAATAGCCCCATCGGCGAGGGGCCTAGATTTCTGGGCGACAATACCGCTGGGCTGAACTCCGTCTGCAGCGGCAAAATAGGTGATGGTATTCTGCTTGGAGTCGTACAGCATAATGCATAAACGGTCATAGGCAAAATGACGCTGCAACTCCTTAGAAAGTGCAAGAAAAAGATCTTCTCTACTCTTGCAGGTAACTATGGCGTTGTTGAGCTCGAGCAGAATTTTATAGCGAGTCTCACTGTTCCAGCGGACTCTTTTGCTTAAAGCTGTGTCGATATT
>JAQYVS010000318.1 GCA_030145365.1 Desulfofustis sp.
TCACCGATGTACATGACTGCAACCCGGTGGGCAATGCGCTCAACAACTGCCATGTCGTGTGAGATAAACAGAAATGAAATACCAAATTCGGCCTGCAAATCCATCATGAGGTTGATGACCTGGGCCTGAATCGTAACATCCAGCGCTGCTACGGATTCATCTGCAATAATCAGCTTCGGGTTCAAGCCCAGGGCCCTGGCGATACAAATTCGTTGTCTCTGACCGCCGGAAAATGCGTGGGGATAGCGGGCCAGATGCTCTTTGCCAAGCTCTACTCGTTCAAGTAATTCAAGCACCCTTGCCCGCAGATCTTTGCCTTTCGCAACCCCGTTGATCACCATCGGCTCTGCGATTATTTCTCCTACCGGCATACGCGGGTTTAAGGAGCCGAAAGGGTCTTGAAATATCATTTGCATCTGTTTGCGAAAGGGTCGCATTGCGTCGTATGAAAGACCCAGTGTTTCAACGCCTTCGAACTTCACCGAACCGGAGATCGGCTTGTCGAGCTGTAAGATGCTCCTGCCAAGTGTCGATTTCCCGCAGCCCGATTCGCCAACCAAGCCTAACGTTTCACCTTTTGCAATATCCAACGACACGTTCTCAACGGCATGCACCTGCTCGGAAACATGGCGAAACACACCGGAGCGGATGTCAAAGCGGGTGACCAGGTCCTTGACCCTCACCAGCGGTTCTTCCGATTGAAAATTATTACTCCTGTACTCCAACACTCCACTCCAGTCCTTTTGTTTACTTAATTATTGCCTTCTTTGTAATTCAAAAGTATCCCTCATTTTTAAGATGGGAAATTTCTCGGGTTGGTCTTTATCAGACATACTTCCCAGTCGGGGTACGGCAGCCAACAAAGCTTTAGTATAGGGATGCGTTGGTTTTTCGAAAATTTCATAAACATCTCCCTGTTCCACTATTTCCCCCCTTAACATCACGCAAATTCGATCGGCGATTTCCGCTACCACCCCCATGTCATGGGTAATAAAGAGAACCGACATGCCGATTTCCTTTTGCAGCAGTTTCATCAGATCAAGCATCTGGGCCTGGATCGTCACATCTAAAGCCGTTGTCGGCTCATCTGCTATCATCAGAGAAGGCCGGCAGCATAGCGCCATGGCAATCATTGCTCTCTGACGCATGCCACCCGACAGGTTATGAGGGTACTGCTTCATGCGCTTTTCGGCTTCCGGCACGCGCACAAACTGGAGCATTTCCAGCGCCACTTTCCAGGCGTCTTTCTTACGCTTATGTTGATGACGGATGATCGCTTCCGAAATTTGGGAACCAATCGTGAGAACCGGATTCAGGCTGGTCATGGGCTCTTGAAAAATCATGGATATATCGGCACCTCGGATATCCTGCATCACCGAAGACGGTTGATCTCTGAGCTCAACTACCTGCCCGTTATTCTTGCGGAGCTGCATGGAGCCACCTGTTATCTCAGCGCCGGCATACTCTGTCAGACGCATCAGCGTCATAGCGGTGACCGACTTGCCGCTGCCCGATTCTCCCACGAGTGCAAGCGTTTCTCCTTTGGTAATATGAAATGAGACCCCTTTTACGGCGTTGACGACAACACCATTATCCAGGCGAAAGCGAACTTCGAGATTATTTACCTCAACAATTCGATCGGACTTCATTGCAGGATCTCCCTTTTGCGTCGAGAGGTAAATTACGCCTCTGGCCTGAACAGCGGCCAGTTTAACCGAAAAAGAAACTCTGAAAAAACGAATAACGAATATCGAACAAGGAATAACGAATCCTCCTCCGGCGGACAAGTGTCGAAGTAAGGTATTCTATCATTATTATTTTTTAAAAAAGACTGAGCGCAGCGATTCCACACTTCAACATTCGATATTTCTTGTTCGTTATTCGATATTCAAAACCAACCCAGCCGCCGGCAAAAAAACGGCCGGTCTAATCGAGAAAGAAACTTTGATTTTGTTCTATCGTAGGGCCGGCCACCGTGCCGACCAGTTTTGGCGGGCACGGTGGCCCGCCCTACTCTGAAAAAGAAATTAACGAATATCGAACAAGGAATAACGAATCCTCCTCCGGCGGACAAGTGTCGAAGTAAGGTATTCTATCATTATTATTTTTTAAAAAAGACTGAGCGAAGCGACATCCAGAATTCATCATTCGACAATCATCATTCGTGATTCGATTAAGTTTCATACGAGGTATCCCCAACGCCATGAAAAAAGTACAAACAGGATTAGAAAGACTGATCAAAGATCCCGGGCAATGGATCTCACAGGAACGGATCGGCCTGCTATGCAACCCGGCCTCGGTCGACAGCCGACTTAACCATGCGCGCCTGTTGATTGATAAATCGTTCCCGCAGCAGCTAAAGACCCTGTACTCTCCCCAGCATGGCTTCTT
>JAQYVS010000370.1 GCA_030145365.1 Desulfofustis sp.
GCTTCAGGTGGTAAACCTTCTTTTTCAGGATCCAGTCTTAAAAAAGCACAAGTGGCAGTATTGGGAAATCTTGCTTTTGGATTATAGGTTGTACTGATGACGATATCTGATATTGTGCTCGGAAGTGCCTGTTGATGGTTAGTACAACCATTAAACACAATACTGATAACCACAATAAATAAAACAAAAATTCTCTTCATTTTTCTTCTCCCATTAAGAGTTTCTAAAAAACCTATCTTTTCTTCTGAAATTTCGCGCCACTATTGCCAGTGATATGTTAGCTTTTATAAAGAAACAAAAGCTACATATTGACAGTAAAAGAATAATACTTAAAGGAGATTTGCGATACTAGTAATTTTACTAGTATTTATTGGAAATTTTACTAGCTTCCAAAGGAGCTCAAATCGAAATGACACCGTGTTTTATTGCAAACTGGACTAGTTCTGCACTGGTTTTTAAGCACTCATCGGCTGGTCATCCGTTCCCCTTGGCTCTCATTTGCCCCTTGTATCGTTAACCCTATTATAGATATAATCACTCTTGTCGGTGGAAATCAAATGTCCTATCAGTCTCATTTGCCCCTTGTATCGTTAATCCCATTATAGGTATAATCACTCCTGTCGGTGGAAATCAAATTTCCGATCAGTAACAGAGTGATCAGACTGCTCATTCGAAAGGGACTTGCATGACACTTGCATCGCACAAGACCAAAATTGTCTGTACCATAGGGCCTGCGTCAGACACGCCGGACATGATAGAAAAAATGATCCGTGCGGGTATGAACATAGCCCGTCTTAATTTCTCCCACGGTGATTTTTCAGGGCATAAAAGGGTGATTGAAAATATCCGCGCCGCGGAGCTGGCTGCAGGACGTAATGTAACGATCATGGCTGATCTGCCCGGGCCCAAGATGCGCATCGGTAGTCTGGAACCCGAACCCGTCGAATTAAAGGCCGGGGCATCATTTACTCTTACAAGCGAGCAGATTAACGGTAACGAAGAGCGTGTCTCGATGAGCTTTCACCGCCTTCCCCGTGTTGTCAAACTTGGTGACAGATTATTCCTCAACGATGGCGTGATCGAACTTGAAGTCATGAAGGTCGAAGGGAGCGATGTACGGTGCCGTGTTGTTGTCGGAGGAGAACTGCGCTCCCGAAAAGGATTGAATCTGCCGGGAATTGACCTTGGTATCAGTGCGTTTACAGAACGGGACCACGAGTGCCTGAAGTTCGCGTCCGAGAGCGGAATCGATGCAGTCAGCCAGTCATTTGTTGAAACAGCGGCAGATATTACAGCAGTCCGCAATGCAGCGGCTGAGCTGGGGTACAATCCGTTCATCATCGCGAAAATAGAACGCGCCGGAGCACTTGATCACTTGGATGCCATACTTGATGCTGCCGACGGGATCATGATTGCCCGGGGAGACCTCGGCGTTGAAATTCCAATCGAAGAAATAACCCATACCCAGAAAGACCTGATGGTTAAGGCGATGCTGTGCGGGAAACCGGTTATCACGGCAACGCAGATGCTGGAGTCAATGGTAGATCACCGCAGACCGACCCGGGCCGAGGCAACTGATGTGGCAAATGCGATCCTTGATGGTACTGATTGTGTCATGCTTTCGGGTGAGTCGGCCATGGGGAAATTCCCTGTGGAGTCTGTCGCGATGCTGGCGAAAATCGCCGGGGCTACGGAACCGCACCGCCCCGGATACAGAAGATACAGAAAAAGAGAATTCCTACAGTCCTATGGTCTTGATGGCAATCTCAGTCAGATTGATCTTGTTGCGCTGAGTGTCTACTTTACTCTTGAGCGCTCTTCAACAGCCGCTGTGTTTGTGCCCACCTTGAGCGGAGCTACGGCCAGAAACGTTGCCCGATTCAGAATACCGGTATGGATAGCGGCTGTCAGTCCCAATTATGAAACTTGCAAGAAGCTGCAGTTTTCCTATGGCGTATGTCCGGTGCATGAACCGGAACATCCCGGTGACTGGAATGCGTACGCGAAAGAATGGGTTAACGCTCACGGGTTAAATGGCAGTATTGCGCTTCTGACAGAGGGGCCATCATCACGGAATCCAGATGCAAATCACCGGATGGAACTGATCGACCTGTAAACGTATCAGGGAGAATACAGAAAAGAATGTGGAATTATGTCCGATAATTGGGAGCTTTTAAATGGCACAGGGTTTATATATCGCAGGTACAGAGGCAAGTAACGGAAAGTCAGTTATTGTTCTTGCCATGATGGAGCATCTTATGGGGCATGGAAGAAGGACCGGGTTCTTTCGTCCTGTGATCAGGAGCGAGGAAGGCAGGGACAGCCTTATTCACCTTATACAGACGCGCTATGCCCTGGAATATCCCTACGAAGCAATGTACGGCTGCACCTATGAAAACGCCAGAAACCTCATCACAGCGGGAAAACTCAATTCTCTTTACAGCATGATTCTCGAGAAGTACAAGGCCCTCGAAGGCCAATGTGATTTCGTCCTCTGTTCCGGTACAGATTATACAGGCGTATCAGCCGCCCTTGAATTTGATATTAATGTTGATGTTGCGACAAACCTGGGATGTCTTATGCTCCCGGTCATCAAAGGGAACGGAAGGAAACCCGATCAGCTCACTGCTTTCGTTCAGGCACTCATAAAATCCCTCCATGAGAAGAAGTGCGAAATTATAGCTGCCATAATCAACCGTGTTATTCCCGATCACGCTGCCGGA
>JAQYVS010000377.1 GCA_030145365.1 Desulfofustis sp.
GTCTGCAAGGCGGGTGGTGGTCAACAGGTTGCCGTCGTTGTCATAAGTGTACTCGGAGACGCGCTCATGGTCGCTGCCTACGGCTTCGGTTTTGCGGGTCAGGTTGCCGTCATCGTCGTATGCGTATTGGGTGATGATGCCAAGTGCGCCGGTCTCTTTGGTGCGGCGGTTAAACGTATGCTCATACTCATAGGAAACCGTTGTGTCATCCGGATAAACAACCTTAACCAGGTTGTCCCATTCATCGAATTCCTTGCGGGTGACATGACCGCTCTCATCGGTGATGATCAGGTTGCGGCCGTCCTTGGCAATGCTCTGGATAGTGCGGCCGTTGACATCGACCCGTTTGGTGTCGCCGTTTTTGTCATACCAGACCTCTTTGATCATATTGGCCGAGGTGCGGATGCGGGCATAGAATTCTTTCCCGGCGCTGTTGTAATCAAACTCAAAGAAATGGCCCTTGCCCTGGCTGTCGACCACTGAGGCCGGGTTGCCGTAGTTGTTGCAAAACATTTGTTTGAATTTGCCTGGCACCATCAGGTAGCATATGGAAAATACATCTTGATAAAGTCGCTAAAACTTTATAATCTCTTTTAAAAAGCAAGCTCAAAAATAATGATTAAACTGAAGCTGGCATTTTAAATGAAAAAAATGGTAAGTTATGCCGACAGTACTTAGAACTGGTCCGTATCGAATATATTTCTACAGTCACGAGTCAAATGAGCCGCCGCATGTTCATGTTGATCGCGACGACCAATCATGTAAATTTTGGCTTCAGCCCGTTGCGATGGCTCGCAACCTTCGTTTTAGTGCAAGTGAACTTCGTAATATAGAAAAAATTATAATAGAAAACGAAAGGCTTCTATTGGAGGCTTGGAATGACTACTTCTGACATTAAACCAGGTGAAGGCGTTAAAGACGTGCATTTTACCGAAGATACTTTAAGTGTCGATCTTGTTGACGGACGTACAATCACTGTCCCATTGGCCTGGTATCCTCGATTGCTTCACGCCACACTGGAACAACAACAAAACTGGCAGATCAGTGGCGGTGGCTTTGGCATTCACTGGCCGGACATTGATGAAGATCTAAGCACTGAGGGCCTCCTCAGAGGAGCGCCGGCACCTCGCCAAAGCATGTCACACGTCGCATAAACAAATTAGCTGAACAAAGTGACTATTGCGTCCTGCCCGATAAATTGGAGCAGTCAGCGCCTAAGCTCCACTTCCGGTGGATTTGGAACTGATCCCTCCGCCATTCGGGTTGCCTGCTGACTTCATCCAGGATTAAAATCAGGTGCGAAGTTCCAGTCTATATAGCAATTGTTCATAGGTAAGATGAACTCTCACCCTTGTCATTTTTCATTTCCTATTATCAGCCACATTGTGTATGTGCTTCCGTTATGGAAAACACGATCACAAGTTCAGCGGACCCTCTCTTGACGCAGATTAGGAAACTGTTCAAAAACGATTTGGCACTGGAAAACGATTTTCTCAGGCAGGAAAACAGGATTCTCAGAAGC
>JAQYVS010000430.1 GCA_030145365.1 Desulfofustis sp.
CGGTGGGTCAATTGGCGGCTCAACAGCTGGCTCAACAGGTGGATCAACTGGCGGCTCAACAGCTGGATCAACTGGCGGCTCAGCAGATGGCTCATCGGGTGAATCAACAGGCGGTACAACGGGTGGATCAACAGGCGGCTCAACAGGTGGTAACGGTTCGGGCAATAGTGGTGGTCCCGGCAACGGAAATGGAAATGCAGGAAACCCCGGCAACGGTGGCGGTAATAATAATGGTTCTGGTCCGGGAACTGGAAATAATGGTAGCAATAACGGTCAGGGCAACGGTGCTGGAAACGGTAATGGTGGCAGCGGCAATGGCGGAAACGGTAGTCCTCGATAAATCAAAATCAGACTATATTTGTTAAATGAAATGCCAGAAGGTTTTTCCACTTCTGGCATTTTTTATGATTTATATTTTGAAATGTATTTAGTGTAATTTTACCGCTTGTTTCCAGACCTTGTATATTCCGGCTTTGCCTGCCCTTCTCTTAAATCTGTAGCGGCACAACATGCAAGACAGATTAACAGAAAGAACCCCAAAGTAAGAATCTTCCTTGCTCGACTGGTTATACTTGGAGTTTATAAGAGGAATGCAACTGACTTCCTTCTGTGTTTACCTCCCTCTTAGAGTTGTGTTATCTTGCCAGAGAAACAACTATCTGAAATCGCAAAATAATTACATGTATGTTCTGAATATCTCACTATTTCATCTGTCTGATATCTTGGTTTTCATAGCAGATATATGTAATCAGCCTCGATTGCTGATAGAAGCATATCTTTAAGTTGATTATTCAGGTAGCCCCGCCTTGCGCAGACCTTCTATTATACGCTCAGAAACCGCTTGATCTTTATAGGGCAATCTCTGGCACATGGCCTTCAGAGACGGGCTCTCGGGGCTTATCCGATGAATTTCCTCAACTTCAAACTTGGCCGCCTCCTTGCAGCCTTTCTCAGCATAAATCAGCGCCAAAATCAAGTGAACCGGCAGAAAATCGGGGTTGACGATGAGGGCTCGCTTGAATATTTCAATTGCCTCCTCATGCTGATCCGTCAAGAAATAAGCGTGGCCCAAATTCCATAAATACCAAACTGGATATATGGGGTTGAGACGCATTGCTTTTCTCACCAACTCCATCCCCTCCTGCGGTCTTCCAGCCCATATTAAAATTTCTCCCTGCTGCTCAATAGCGTCAGCACAGTTGGGATTCAGTTTTACGGCCCGTTCGATGACGGCTATGGCTCGATCATGAAGCTTTTCCCAAAGATAAACATCACTCAGTACGACGCGTGCAGAAGTTAGTGAGTCATCCAAGGCTATGGCTCGTTGCGACAGTTCAAAAGCGTGCTCCAACAATTGAGGGTTTTGACTCCATCCGTTGGCCCAGCCTGCCCAGTGGCACTTACCCAAGTTTGAATATGCAGAGGCATACTTAGGGTCTATGTTAATGGCTTTCTCAAGCATCTGTCGCGCCTCAGCAATTGACTCTTTGGTGTAACGATTTACAGACTCCAACCCACGCAAATTATAGTCGTAGGCCTCCAGGTTATTGGTATCTTTGTAAACTATGCTCTTTTGCTCATCTTCTGTCAGCTTTACCTTTAAGGCTGCAACAATTTTCTGTGTCACTTCATCTTGTAACGAAAAAATGTCAATCAGATCTCGATCATACTTCTCTGCCCAAAGGTGGCCCTCAGTACTGGCATCAACCAGTTGGGCGGTTATCCGTACCCGATTACCAACTTTGCGAACGCTGCCCTCCAATACATATCGGACCCCAAGCTTCTGTCCCAACTCCTTTACTCTCACAGCCATTCCCTTGAATGTAAAGACTGAGTTGCGTGCAATGACAAACAGGCCTGAGGCTTTGGAAAGGTCAGTGATAAGATCCTCGGTAATTCCGTCGCTGAAATATTCCTGCTCAGGGTCCCCGCTAATGTTGACAAAGGGCAGTACGGCAATGGAAGGTCTATCAGGCAACTTATACTGTCTATCGTCCCCAGAAACGGTAATTGCGAACTTCTTTCGTACCCGATACACCCTTACAGGCTTTTTTATATTCTTGACAGTATGTTCCCCTTGGAATTTATAGTCCAAATCCAGTTTGTTCTCGATACTGTCATAGACGGTTCCAGAAATGCTAATGCCACTTCCTTCGGCCAATCCCTCTATCCGGGCTGCCATGTTGACCCCATCCCCGTAAATTCTCTCGCCTTCCACAATGACGTCCCCGAGGTGAACACCTATCCGAAACTCCATCTTTCGGTTTTCGGGCAACACATCGTTCCTGATCGTCAGTTCATCCTGGGTCTCAACGCCACATCGCACTGCATTCACTACGCTGGTAAACTCAGCCAACAGGTTGTCTCCTGGGGAGTCCACCACCCGGCCCTGATGCTTCTTGATTAGCGTAGTCATTATTTCACGGTAAGCAGTTAGGGTGCTGACGGTCGCATCCTCATCCTCACCCATGAGACGGCTGTAACCTTTAACATCCGCACTTAGAATGGCGACAAGTTTGCGTTTAAAACTTCCGACTGCCATAATGGCGCTCCCTTTTAAGTTTCAAACAGGCTTATTCAGGATTTTGAGAATTCAGATAACAGGAAAGCACATAGGAACCAGCTCCGATTCTGCAAATAAGGAATCGCTTCAGATCAAATGGAATAGGAAAATTATGAATCTTTAGTATACATGTATATCCAATTCGGAGGGTTTCAGTCAAACATAATTGATAATGCCGGTAGGTGCTGGAAATCTTGTTAGAAAACCAAATATCACTGAACCTGTGATAGAGATAATCGGTAAAAAATCGACGTCTTCAAAACCTGACATATCTTGCCAATCTATTTAATTCGACGGTTATCGAAATCTATGGTGATATAGTTCGAGTATCACACGGTTTTGAGTACTGTCAATCATTGGGATTGATAGCAGATATCGCCCGCTATGGCCTGACAACTTGGATTGAGCATATCGCAAATTTTCAAGGTTGAACAACATAATTTCTCAGTAATAATTCAAATTTGACTAGCTGATTTTCAGTAAGCTTACCATACTGTAACCCACGACGCCTTCTTTCGGTATCTATAGAGCTTTGATTTACAATAAGATCACTGGTGTCATAGATTGTTTTACAAATTATGTCGAAAAGATAAAAGTGTTGAGAAC
>JAQYVS010000022.1 GCA_030145365.1 Desulfofustis sp.
GCCCTCGAACGCAGGTTTCAGCCCGTTTTGGTACAGGAACCCGACGAAGAAGACTCCATCGCAATTCTTCGTGGAATCAAGGAGAAATACGAAATCCATCACGGGGTTCGGATCCAGGATGCCGCCACAGTTGCTGCAGTCGTGCTTTCTAATAGATATATCACCGACCGCTTTCTCCCCGACAAAGCCATTGATCTGATTGATGAAGCAGCTTCTCGGCTCAGGATCGAAATCGACTCGATGCCGACTGAAATTGACGAACTTGAACGTCAACGTATAAAATTGAAAATAGAGCAGGAAGCCCTCAAAAAAGAGCAGGACAAGACGTCAAAAGGGCGGCTCAACGATGTTCAGAAAAAACTTGCCGACCTTGGCGACCAGCTCAACGGCATGAAAGGCCAATGGACCTTGGAACGTGACACCATTGGTCGTATACGCAAAATCAAAGAAGAAATAGAACAGGCCCATGTCCTAGCCCAGCAGGCAGAAAGAACGGGAGACCTGAGCAAAGTTGCAGAAATCCGCTACGGAACAATGGTGGCTTTGGAGCAGCAGCTTGACAAAGAAAATCAGCTGCTGCATGGCATCCAGGAGAATCACCAGATGCTCAAAGAAGAAGTAAGCGCAGAAGATATTGCGGCGATTGTGGCTAAATGGACCTCAATTCCGGTGGATAAACTGCTCGAAGGAGAAAAGGAAAAACTCCTGCAGGCAGAGCAGGTTTTAAAGAATCGAGTTATCGGTCAGGAGGAAGCAATCGTAGCTGTTGCCAATGCGGTTCGTCGTGCACGCGCTGGTTTACAGGACCCTGATCGGCCCCTCGGCTCGTTTATTTTCCTCGGCCCGACCGGAGTAGGCAAAACAGAACTGGCCCGTTCTCTTGCCGACTTCCTGTTCGACAGTGAACAGGCGATGATCAGAGTTGATATGTCTGAATTTATGGAAAAACATTCGGTGGCCCGCTTGATCGGGGCCCCTCCCGGATATGTCGGCTATGACGAAGGCGGTTATCTGACAGAAGCGGTAAGGCGCAGACCCTATTCGGTAATCCTGCTTGATGAAATAGAAAAGGCCCATCCAGACGTTTTTAACGTTCTGCTGCAGGTGCTTGATGATGGCCGCATGACAGACGGTAAAGGTCGTACCGTTGATTTCAAAAATACCATTTTGATCATGACCTCAAATCTTGGCAGCGATTTGATTTTGAAAATGGCAGAAGAGCGGGCAGATGAGAGTCAAATCAGAAATCAAGTCGAACAGCTACTGCATCACCATTTTAAACCTGAATTTTTAAACAGAGTCGACGAGACTATAATTTTCAAAACATTGTCCCGAGACGATATGACCAGCATTGTTAATATCCAGCTTCGAAGACTGACAAAACGTCTCGAAGACCAGAACCTGAAATTACGTTTCAGTCAGAATGCCAAGAAATACCTGGTTTCGGTTGGATATAACCCATTGTTTGGTGCCAGGCCGCTCAAACGTGCAATTCAAAAACATGTGGAAGATTTGCTGGCAATGGAGCTTTTAGAGAACAGATTTGAAGAAAATTCAGTTATCCTGGTCGATTCAGATGATACCGGAATCATCTTCACCACAACAAAACAGGAAACGCCTGAAGAGCCTGAAGTGGTAGAAGCCGAACTGGTTGATTAACGGGTTTCTTCTTTACCTTTTCCATTGAATATGGTTGCATGGTCACGCACATTCGGTCATGCAACCAAAACGGGTTAATAATGTCTGAGTCTGAATACAAATGTCAGGTCCTGATGTCACACATGATGCTGCCTACCAACGCCAATCCGGACGGGCACATACATGGCGGCGACATAATGAAATATATCGATGATGCTGCGGGCGTCGTTGCAATGAAACATGCCCGAACCACTGTCGTCACCGCTTCCATAGATCGGCTCGATTTTCATAAACCGGTCCATATCGGTAATCTATTGATTTTAAAGGCCTCACTAAATTCCACCGGAAGGACATCGATGGAAATCGGTGTCAGGGTCGAGGCGGAAGATTTAAGGAAAGGTATAGTTACCCATATTGCTTCGGCTTATCTGACGTTCGTGGCGCTTGATGATAGCAAGCACCCGACCCCGGTTCCCGTATATCAGCCAAGCAATCCGAAAGCGATTCGAAGAAGAAAACAGGCCCAGGAACGAAAGGCTTGTTATTACCAGAGTAAAAATTTAGACGATTAACTAATTAAAAATGAGTGCAAATGTTGAAGATCTGACCGTCAATTACGAGGAAGACGGAGTTGTATTGGTTAAGGAAGTTGATAAAGTTATACTTTCAAAAGGTGCCTGGACCACGATTTTATTCAGATATCAGAATCTGAATAAAAGTACAGGCGAATTTGGCGATGACATGTATTCCATTAGACGCTACCAAAAAAGGCAAGGCAACTATATTCCTAAATCAAAGTTTAACATTTCAAGCGCAAAGCAAGCAGGTACAATCGCTTCCGCCCTACAAAATTGGATTAAAGA
>JAQYVS010000064.1 GCA_030145365.1 Desulfofustis sp.
AAAACCGAACCAGAGAAGGCCGGTACCGATAACGGTCATCGGGAGACTGTGCGGCATAAAATTTGTCCGGCCATACCCTCTTCTCGGGCCAATAACCAAGACGCCTGCCAATGCCGCCATACCACAGGTAGCATGCACAACAAGACCGCCAGCAAAATCCATGACACCGAGCGCCCCGAGCCAACCACTCTTACTCCAGATCCAGTGACAGACAGGGTTATAGACAAAAATAGCCCAGAGTATAGAAAACACGATAAATGGTACAAATCTAACTCGCTCAGCGAAAGCTCCGGTTATCAGAGCCGGGGTGATAATTGCAAACATACATTGATAGATCATAAATACATTTTGAGGAATAGTGGTAGCATAGTCGGGACTCGGCGCCGAAGTTACTGTATTCAGCCCGAACCAGGACAAGTCGCCAACAAAACCACCGATCGTCGGTCCAAAAGACATTGAGTATCCCAAATACACCCACTCTATCGAAATCAACGAAATCATGAAGAGACTCTGCATCATTGTACCCAAGACATTCTTGCCGCGAACCATACCGGCATAAAAAAGTGCCAATCCGGGCGTCATCAACAATACCAATCCAGCAGCAGCCAGAATAAAAACCGTATCCGCCTGATTCATTACTCTCCTCCATTTTGAATAACGAGTAAAACTTTCCTCGCATTAAATTACATTTATGTAACTTAATCTATATCATGATCCGGCATGGTAACATGGATGGAATTATATTCAATATATTTCTAATTGACTTACATTTGTAACCAAAGCTAAAATATAGTTTAATTTACCGATATTTAAATATAATATTGTTATTTTCGAGATAGGTAATAAGCGTTTAATTACATAAATGTAAAATATCCATTTTTGTGGCAGGGGGGGGGGCACGCTATTGGTTGTCGGAATAAAACGGCTGTAATGATCGTTCTTATTCATTTCTATCATCTTGGTTGACGGGATGGGTCTGAACATGTTTGGATAAACACTTAATAACTCAATAATACATTTTTAAACCCCGATGAATGTTAACGGAAAACACTACAGAACAATCTGGGTGGACCAGGAAGATCCTGAATCGATAGAAATTATTGATCAGCGATTACTGCCCCATCGATTTGAGACGGTAAAACTACAAACTGTTGAACAGGCCCACAAGGCCATCAGGGACATGCTGGTCCGCGGTGCTGGTTTGATAGGTGCAACAGCAGGTTACGGTATGTATCTAGCCTCCCTTTCAGCCGGCAGTAAAGCGATTCATAATGATTTGCGGGAAGCGGGCAGTTTTCTCAAATCCGCCAGACCGACTGCCCGTAATCTCGCCTGGGCTGTGGATCGGATCCTTGCAAAAGTTGGACATCTCGATTCAAGCACTGAAATCCGTAAAACAGCTCTTACTGCAGCAAATCTAATTGCCGATGAAGATGCCCAATTTTGCAGGCAGATCGGTGAACATGGTCGATCACTGATTGAAGCAATCTCAAGCAAGAAAGCACATAAGCGGGTTAATATCCTGACCCATTGCAACGCTGGTTGGCTGGCCTTCGTTGACTACGGCAGTGCCACAGCTCCCATATACGCCGCCCGTGATGCGGGTATCGATCTTCATGTCTGGGTTGATGAAACGAGACCCTGGAATCAAGGGGCAAAGTTGACCTGCTGGGAACTACAGCAGGAGGGTATCAGTCATACCCTGATTACCGACAATGCTGGCGGTCATCTCATGCAGCATGGCGAGGTGGATATGGTGATTGTCGGTTCCGATAGAACCACGTATACCGGTGATGTGGCCAACAAAATAGGCACGTATCTGAAGGCATTGGCTGCCAAAGACAACCAGGTTCCCTTCTATGTCGCCCTGCCCTCCTCAACGTTTGACTGGAGTCTTGACAGAGGAGCCGCAATACCCATAGAAATGAGGTCTGGAGATGAAATTACTTCTATCACTGGGCAGACAAAAAGTGGTACTATAGAAACTATCAGAATTGCACCGGAATCGGTTGTTGCTGCAAATTACGGTTTTGACGTGACACCGGCCAGACTCGTAAGTGCCTTGATAACCGAGAGGGGTATTGTAAAAGCCGACAAGACAGCTATTAGAAAGATGTTTCCGGAGAAAAACTCGGATAAGCTCTGAATAACAAATTAAGCAAGGAGTCTGCATGGCACAGGGTGAAAAGCGTAAATTTATCAGATGGGATTCGATTCATCTACTTGATTATCTCGTTATTGAAGAAGAAGGGTCACAGGGACTTTATTCGATGGGAAGGACATTTGATGTGAGCCTTAACGGAATTCGAATGGAAACCACCTATCCCCTGGAAGTAGATAACGTGGTCGAAATCACCGTGGGCATTGAAGATGACCTTATCGATTTGACCGGCCGAGTCACACACACGGGCCGCCAAGGCGGCCGTCACACCTCAGGCATCGAATTTGTAAAAATGTCTGCCGAGGGCAGGCGAATATTTCGCCTCTATACCGACGCCTTTAAAAAATATCAACAAGACGCTGACTCCAGCGACGCATAGCTTGAAAAGATCAGGAAACAGACAGGTTACACAACTGTCTGTTTCTATTCATTCCGTCCGTAGATATCCTCAAATCTGACGATATCGTCCTCTCCGAGATAACTTCCTATCTGCACTTCAATCAGCTCAAGGGGAATAACTCCAGGATTTTCCAACCGATGTCGGTTACCAGCCGGGATATAGGTTGACTGGTCTTCATGCAGCAGAAGCTCCTTGTCTCCGTTTGTCACTAATGCCGCTCCTTTGACGACAACCCAGTGCTCATGACGGTGATGATGCATCTGCAGTGACAGCTTCTGTCCAGGGTCGACGGTTATCCTTTTAATCTGGTAACGCGGCTGAATTGCCAGAACCGAGTAGTTGCCCCAAGGCCGGTACACCGTCTGATGAAACTTGAATTCGTCGCGTTCTTCTTTTTTAAGTTTATTGACGATCTTTTTGACATCCTGAGACTGGGCTAGCGGGGCTACCAACACGGCATCTGAAGTTTCAACCACCAACATATCTTCAAGCCCAACTGCTGCAACCATCAGATCTTCGGCCCGAATCAACGAATTTTGAGTATTTTCCAGAAGCACATCGCCCTGACAGACGTTGCCGTTCTCATCTTTGTCCAGAACTTCATACAGGGCCTGCCAGGAGCCTATATCGCTCCAGCCCAGGTCTGCTGAAACGACGACCGCCCGATCTGTTTTTTCCATCAATGCGTAATCGATCGATTCACTGGGACAACGCTCCATATGCTCAACTTCGAATCGATAGAACCGACCGTCTCTTGTTCCGGCTGACACCGCCTCTGCCATGGACGAAAGGATATCCGGTCCATGTTTCTCCATCTCCGTACGAAAGGTACTAAGCGTAAAAGCAAACATTCCGCTGTTCCAGAAATAGTTACCGGCTGCAAGATACTGCTCGGCCACGCT
Organism: Desulfofustis sp.; assembly: GCA_030145365.1. Classification (GTDB taxonomy): domain Bacteria; phylum Desulfobacterota; class Desulfobulbia; order Desulfobulbales; family Desulfocapsaceae; genus JABDQA01. The sequence continues at coordinate 3,464 of JAQYVS010000064.1, forward strand.
GCGTTCTGGCTTTTCTTTGAACGAGAGCACTCGACCGTCTTCACCTTTTTCAATATAGCCGTACCCGGTCTCCGGCTTTTGCGGCTCAATACCGAAGGTGACGATATATCCTTGAAGCGCTTTTTCGGCAGCTTGGGCCACCGCAGCGTTAAATGCGACATTTTTGCTCATGAGATGATCGGCGGGCAGAACCAGCATAACCACATCCTGATCACTATTTAAACGTCCCACATACTCGACAGCGCCGGAAATAGCAGGAGCCGTGTTTCTGCCGATTGGTTCCAACAATATTGAATAGTCATCACCGGTCCCGAGTTCGTCTAATTCGTCAACCTGGCTTTTGGTGATAAAACGGTGTGCCTCGCCAACCACGATAATTGGTGAAAGCGCTCCCTCTATCCCGCATACACGCTTTATGGTGGTCTGCAGCAGTGATGTCTGATCTGTCAGGCAAAGCAGCTGCTTCGGATAGATTTCACGAGATAGGGGCCAGAGTCTGGTTCCGGTCCCTCCTGCCAGAATTACCGGCTGGATCATTGCCATGCTTTTCTCCTTTGTCTTTTTAATCCAAACAACCTGAAGGGCTTGCTATTACAGATTTAGTATCCGCGAATAATAGTGAGCAGCTCTTTAGTTTTTTCTTCCAGCAAATCCTGATTACCTCTGGTCTCCACATTTAATCGCAAGAGTGGTTCAGTATTTGATTTTCTGATATTAAAGCGAAAATCATCAAACGCAATACTCAAACCATCGGTCATATCACGACTGCCACCTGAAAAATGTTTCTCAACCGCTGCTATTACCGCATCCGGGTCATCCACCACCGAATTGATTTCACCTGATATCGGATAGGCCTGAGACCGGGCTCCGATAAGTTCAGAGAGCGGCTTACCTGTTCTGCACATGATTGAATACACCAACATCCAGGGGATCATTCCCGAATCACAACAGCCGAAACCCCGGAAATAGTGATGGGCTGACATCTCCCCGCCATAGATGGATTGTTCTTGCCACATCCGCTCTTTGATCAGGGCATGGCCGGTTTTTGTCTGTATGGGAATGCCGCCGGCTTGCGTTACCAGCTCCTGCGTGTTCCAGATCAGCCGGGGATCATGCAATATTTTAGCCCCTTTTTCATGACTGAGCATCTCTAGAGCAAGCAATCCAACCATGTAGTAGCCTTCGATGAAGTTGCCCTGTTCATCCCAGAAGAAACAGCGATCGAAATCACCGTCCCAGGCAATTCCCAAATCGGCGTTATGCTCACGAACTGCTGCAGCCGTTTCTTCTCTTTTCTCTGGCAGCAACGGATTAGGCACGCCATTTGGAAAAGTGCCGTCCGGCTCATGATGAAGACGGATAAATTCCAGCGGCAGGCGCTCTTCGAGCAGATCCAGGATAGGTCCGGCGCAACCGTTGCCGCTGTTGGCCACAACACGTATTGGTGAAAGAGTTGCAGGATCTACATGGCTGAGCAGGTGCTCCAGATAGGCCGACTTGTCGGGTATTTGCTGCTGTCCCCCTCTGTTTTTACCGGGTTTGGGCACCGTGCCTAAGCTGATCATCTCGCCTATTTCATGTAAGCCGCTGTTGCCGGTAACCGGGCGGGCATTACGGTGAACAAATTTCATGCCATTGTATTCGGCAGGATTGTGGCTGGCGGTAATCATGATTCCACCGTCTACACCCTGTTCCGTCATGCTGAAGGCTGCGTGATATATTTCCTCGGTTCCGCAGAGACCGAGATGCAGAACGTCGGCCCCCATTTCATTAAGGCCTCTGGCGAGTGCAGTCGTCATTTCCGGGCTTGACAGCCTGATATCATGGCCGACAGCAACCGTGGCCGGATTAAAAATTGAAGCATAGGCACGGCCAATCTCAGTGGCCATTTCTACATTGAGCTGATCCGGGACTCTTCCCCTGATGTCGTAAGCCTTGAAGCAGGCAGGCTGATTTGAAGCCATTTTCCTTCCCTTTTTGAAAAAGACTGTTATATTCGATTTGGTATCGTATCAGGTATCTTACTCTACTCTTATCCAGCTCGATTAGTAAAGAATTTCTGACAGGTTCTCCCCTATTATGAAAGGAATCATACTAGCCGGCGGCTCAGGCACCAGGCTCTACCCTCTCACCAAAGTTGTCAGTAAACAGCTCATCCCGGTTTACGATAAACCGATGATCTACTACCCGCTTTCGGTTTTGATGCTGGCGGGAATCAGAGATATTCTGATCATTTCCACACCCCATGATCTGGATTACTTTAGAAGATTGTTTGCCGACGGGTCCCAGTTGGGTCTGAATATAAGCTACGAAGTGCAGCCAAGCCCCGACGGTCTTGCCCAGGCATTTATAATCGGTAAGGAATTCATCGGCGGCGACTCTGTCTGTCTGATTTTAGGCGACAACATATTTTTCGGACCGGGTTTTACCTCGATCATTGAAGACTGTGCTCAACTTGACGAGGGCGGTCTGATCTTCGGCTACCTGGTTCGGGACCCGGAACGCTATGGCGTGGTTGAATTCGACGATCGTAATAACGTTGTCTCCATAGAAGAAAAACCAGATCTGCCCAAATCAAAGTATGCCGTTCCCGGCCTCTATTTTTATGACAACGACGTCATTGAAATCGCTGAACAGGTAAAACCTTCCCCACGAGGAGAAATCGAGATCACCGACATAAACCTGGCATATCTCGCAAGAGGAGATCTGAAAGTCCAGCCACTGGGACGAGGTTTTTGCTGGCTCGATACCGGAACTCATGAGTCATTGCAGCAGGCCTCCAGCTACGTCCAGGCAGTTCAGGACCGACAGGGATTGAAAATTGCCTGTATAGAGGAAATAGCTTACCAGCTCGGCTATATCTCCCTTGATGAGCTTGCCATTCTGGCTCGCGACACCTTGAAGAACCAGTATGGTCAATACATCATGGAGATCATTCAGGAACAGCAGGCGGGTGACGGTCAATGAAAATTCTTGTAATTGGCAGCGGCGGCCAGCTTGGCACCGACTGCATAGAGGTGTTGGGAAGTGATCATGAAATCTCCCCCATAGATTTCCCCGACATTGACATTGCCGAACGCGATAGTGTGGCTCAGGTTTGTGACAGGTACGAACCTGAAGTCATCATTAATTGCGCCGCTTATACGGCCGTTGACAAATGTGAAACTGACACTGACGCGTGCCGGCGGATTAATGCCGACGGCCCCCAGTATATCGCCGAAATCGGTTCCAAAAACGGCAGCACAATTATCCACATATCTACCGATTATGTGTTTGACGGTAAAAAAGAGATCCCCCAACCCTATGTAGAGGGCGATCCCGTCAACCCCCTCTCGGAATACGGTCGAACGAAACTGGCTGGAGAACAGGCACTACTGGCCTGCAGTCCAAACGCCCTGGTATTGCGTACTGCCTGGCTCTATTCCGCCCACGGGCCGAATTTCCTAAAAACCATGCTCCGGCTCGCTCTCTTCGATCCTACACGGAACGTTACCATTGTAGACGATCAGTTCGGCTCCCTGACCTGGTCATATGCCCTTGCCCGACAAATCAAACAACTTCTCCAGACGGACCTGCAAGGCATTATCCATACCACTTCGGAAGGCTACTCATCATGGTTTGAGGCAGCCTGCTATTTTCTAGAGAAAATGGAAGTGCCCCACGCGTTCAGTCCCTGCACCACTGAAGATTACCCGACCCCGGCACACCGGCCTGCAAACTCGATCCTTCGCAATAAGGTACTTGACGATCATGGTGTGTCAGTATTTGCGTCCTGGAAAGACGATGTGGATGCATTTGTAGCGGCAAACAGGGGAAAACTCTTGGAAGAAGTACGACAGCAGCTCAGCTGATGACTCTCCGGTGAGTCCTATCTGCCTGTGGTGTGGGTAAGGTTGCAGGCTGGAGTTTTTGTGTCTTTTAGTTGCAGGCTTTTTTCAATGCTGAAATCTTCTATCAACTTTTTTACCAGCCTCACCGCCTGCTGATCGAGATCCATAAACTGATAACCACTGATATAAAAGTCCGGGTTTGCATCCGGCTTGCACCAGCAGCTCTTGGCCTCGAGGTTAAGTTCCACCCGTCCTGATACTTCTTTAGGAAGCAACATTTTCAGATGAAATTGCTTGTTTTCCGCGAGTTTTTTATCACTGGCCAACATAAAACCATCCGTTGATATATCCGCGACATGGCCGTGCATTCGGTTATTTTCCCCATCAAATACCCGTAGATAAAATACCAGATGGCCACGATCGACAACCCGTCTTTCAACCTTTTCAGTTGTTTTGGGCTGTTTTTTCTTCAGTATTCTTTTAGTAGTCATAATCCGTCTCAATTGAGCGGTTTCAACTCGATAGCGCCCACCGCCCCCATCGTCTCTCCACAGATTACCAGAACTCCGCGAATCAGCTCAATTTTTCCGGCAACTGCCAGGGCTTTGGCAATCGATTCCTTTGCATTATCTGATGTGCCCACTTCATTGCCAAGCCTCGTTGCCGCTGCATCTGCAATAAAAGCAGAGTCTGCCAGAACGGTTACAGAATCGGCTTCGCCGAAACTGAGCGAATGGCCGACTGTTCCCGAGGAGGTACAGATCCCCAATGGCATTTGCCCTGGTTCCAGACGCATGCCCAACCGATTGCTCAACGGTGATTGACCGGCATAAACTGATATGGTGAGCTCCACACTTCGTTGGACAAAGAGGTCACCACCATTTTCTACTATAACCTCTTTGTGGCCCGCTTCAACCAGGCCCCTCCCCACATATTCGGCAATCCCCCCGGCAACGGCAGCCATGGGCCCAACACCGGCGATCATTCCGGCATGCAGCATCTTGCTGATGATCGGCGGGGCAAGCTGATCTTCAGCCAGCGGAATCAGAGCCTTTGCAAATTCAGGCCGGCTTTCGATGTAGCGCTCAACCTGGAGCCGATACTTGGTTGCCAACTCACCGGCTTCTCTTGTTACATCTTTTTCAGCAAGGAGATGCAGATCGGTTTCTTTTAACCGGAAAAACGAAGAAACAAGATCTTTGTCATCAGCCAGATCCCGATAGGTTCTCAACCGATAAGACTCGGGAGATTTTCTTATTGAGCCCCCTTTCATCATCTTCTGACCATGAAATCTATCGGGGTCAGATTATTCGGGAGCAATGGTAATTTCCTGCTCCTCTTCTGCTTCATCGGCTTCCCCTTGCTGCATAATCACCGATGACATCTCTTCAATGACAATGGCAGGTTTTTTATGGCGCAGAGCCTCTCGAATCTCTTCATCTCTGATAATCTCTCTGGTTATGTCAGACATCTTGTTCAAAGCGGGACAGGTTTGACAGGTTCTGAGCATTTCATTTTCGGGTGCCATAAGGGTACCCAGAATCATGTGCACCATGATTACCAAAATAAATGCCTTCGCCAGGCCGAGAATGGCTCCAAGTATCCGGTCGAACCATGGGGTAACCGTAACCTCTATCACACGGGACAGCAGCTTACCGATCAAGAAAGCCACCAGATAGGTAACACCAAACATGATCACATAAGCGGTAAGAAAGACAACTTTTGGATTATCGGAAATATCTTTTAAAAACGGAAAAAGCTCAGGATGATAGCGGCTTGCTGCCAAATAACCAAGGTACAGGGCAAGCAGCGGGATAATCTGGCGAAGCAATCCCAGCCAGATTCCCCTGGCAAAAAATAAAATAATTATCCCGGCTATAACAAAGTCATAGGCGCTTAATTGTACACTTTCCATTGCCACCCCTTGCGGATGAGGGTAAGTAGTCATACCATGTGTTCTGGTTTACAGCATACCAACTAGTTATCAAGACAGCTTGAAATTGCAATAATTTTTTATTTTTCATTATGTTATCAGAATATCAAAATCTTGTTTCTTCTCCGTTGCTACCGGACGACCTGAAAGCATTGTTAACCTCACGAACACCGGACAACAATCTTGGAATCGCCCTAGTCGACAAGTCTCATCTTCTCAACGGTCATGAAACTGAATTCATATCCTCATGGCTTACCGACGAGGAACATCTGCAGTTGGATCGATACTCTTTTGACAAAAGGCGAAAGGAATGGCTTCTCGGCAGGATCTGTGCAAAACAGTCAGCCCTGGACTTGCTGAAATCTCGAAACGGAGCGAATATACTGACCCCATTGGAAATATCCATCGGTATCAATCCATCGGGGCGTCCTTTTCTCGAGGTCGGCGAGAACATGAGCACAACAACCCAGCCGGATATATCCATTTCCCATTCACACGACAAAGCGATCGCAATCGCGGCCCATGCCCACTGCGGCGTCGATATACAATTACTCACAGATACGCTGTTCAAAGTAAAAGACCGTTATTGTACTGAATCAGAAGCAGCCCTTATTGATTCAACGTCGGAGGATGAGCTGGTTCAACTCGGCATGCTCTGGGTTGCTAAAGAGTCTGTGAAAAAATGTTTGAGCGCATTCAGCCATATCGGATTTCTCGCCATACATCTCGAAGCAATCCGGCTTGATCAGAATTATCGCTTGCTCGATTTTCTGATTGATGAACCGTACAGTGGAGTAGGCACTGTCACCGTTATCACCCACATACATGACAGTTATGCTCTGGCTGTCTGTACAATTCCCAAAGAACGGATCCATGCCTGAACTCCCTGAAGTGGAGGTGGTCAAACGCGGACTCCTGAACCATCTTCCCGGCAGGACAATCACCGATTTTCGAAGTGATGGCAAATCACTGCGTAAACCGGTCCCGGAAAAAAGGATGCGGAACTATCTGGTGGGTGCAAAAATCACCGATGTCTCGCGCCGGGCAAAATATCTGCTGATCGAGCTCGATAATGAGGCGATCATGATCCTGCATCTGGGAATGACAGGAACGCTTGGATTGTTTGAAAAGAACAGTCAAACACTTACCCACGATCATGTCTGTTTCTGTCTGGACAACAATTATGAGATGAGATTCAACGATGTCCGAAGATTCGGTTCAATCATCATTGCTTCTCCCAAAGAGACAAAAGATCTTGAAAACACGGTGTTCAAAACAACCGGACCTGAACCGTTTGATCAGATATTTAGCGGAAAATACTTGAAAGAACTGGCAAGAGACAGAACTCAACCGGTAAAGAGCTTCATCATGGATTCTCGTGTTGTTGCCGGAATCGGGAATATATACGCGAATGAAAGCTTATTCGGTGCAGGAATTCGACCTTCAAAAAAGATTGGCGCCATCAGTTTGAAGAAATACAATATCCTGGTTGATGAGATACGACGGGTCCTGCAAAGAGCAATTGAATGCGGGGGATCCACCATCAGCGATTTTCTCAGCGCCAGTGGTGAGAGCGGCTATTTTCAGGTTCATTTCAACGTCTACGGCAAAAATGGTGCGCCCTGCCCCCGATGTTCAGCCACAATAAAACAAGTTAAATTAGGTGGAAGAGCCTCGTTTTTCTGTCCGAAATGCCAACGCTAATCCATGAAATTAGATTACAGATTTTATCGCCGTTAACATAATGAGTTGATCATGTCCTGGTATTGCATTGAACTCACCCAAGAACAGGTTGATTTTGGGTTTGTGGAAATTATCAGAGCTGAGATGGCGGAGATATGGATATCCCGCGGAGGCCTTCCCGACGCGTCGCTCTGGCTTGAACAATCCGAAATTGTGACCAAGATGTATTTCTCACCCATATTGGCGGAACTGGCTGGATCAATAATTCTACGATTTAACGGCTCCCCCTGTAATGATCCTCAAAAAGAGGACCTTACCTTTCTTATGGGTCTTGCCCATTTCGATGATCCAATTTAACTCACCTCTATTACTTCATTAAAACATCGTTTATTAAGAAGTTTTGCAGAAGGATTTCTCAGTAAAGAAAACTCGTATGTCCCTTTGACATATCGTCCGAGGTGTATATCTTTGGACTAGTAATTTTACAGGTAGATTTTACGCCGAGAATCGGCTCAACACATTATGTACTACTCAACACACAGATTCAGGAGGAATCCATTATGACATCTCGAATTACAGCGGTTGACGCTCTGGAAATCTTGGACTCGAGGGGCAATCCGACGGTTCGGGTATTTGTTGACCTTGAAGACGGTAGCCGGGGTGTGGCCTCAGTACCATCAGGTGCCAGTACTGGAGAAAACGAAGCGATTGAACTTCGTGACAACAACCTCGCAAGGTATCTCGGTAAAGGAGTACGCACTGCAGTAGACAATGTAACCAATATCATTGCCCCGGAGATTATCGGTATCCGGGCTGAAAATCAGGCCACTATCGATCGAATGATGATCGATTTGGACGGCACAGACAACAAGGCAAACCTTGGTGCCAACGCCATTCTCGGGGTTTCAATGGCCATTGCCAGGGCGACCGCTCAGTCTTTGAACATCCCTCTGTATCGTTACCTGGGAGGCAGTGGAGCCTGCAGACTGCCGGTACCAATGATGAACATATTAAACGGGGGTGAACACGCCGACAACAGTGTTGACTTTCAGGAGTTCATGGCTGTTCCGCTCGGCTTTGAAACCTTCAGCGACGGACTTCGGGCTGTAGCTGAAACTTTTCACGCGCTGAAAAAATTACTCAACAGCCGCAAGTTGGCGACAGGAGTCGGTGACGAAGGTGGTTTTGCCCCGAACCTCGGCAGCAACGAGGAAGCAATGGACATAATCATTGAGGCTATCAAAAAGGCAGGGTACCAACCCGGTGCTGATATAGCACTGGCACTGGATAGTGCCGCTTCATCTTTTTCCACCGACCTCAAATCGGAGTATGAGCTGAAATGGTCGGGCGGCGGAATGATGAACAGCAAGGAAATGGTTGAACTCGCTCGGAAATGGATCGACACCTATCCGATTGTATCCTGGGAAGATCCGCTGGCCGAAGCAGACTGGGACGGATTTAGCCTGTTGACCAGTCATGTTGGGGACACTGTGCAGATTGTCGGTGATGATGTATTCGTTACCAATACCCGTTACATCGAACGGGGCATCGACGGGAAAACCGCCAACTCTGTGCTGATTAAACTCAACCAGATAGGTACGGTTACTGAGACGATTGAAGCAATCAGACTCTGCAGGGATGCAGGCTGGACTTACGTCATTTCACATCGCTCCGGAGAAACCGAGGATACATTCATTGCTGATTTTGCCGTTGCCATGGACGGTGGCCAAATCAAGACCGGTTCTGCTTCCCGCAGTGACCGAATCGCAAAATACAACAGGCTCCTGGAAATAGAACATGAACTTGGCCAGGAATCCCGTTATTACTGGAAACGATAAATCGTTACTATCATGAGTACAACAGAGTCTAATATTATTGTCAGACTATTTGATGATGACGGCAAGTTTCCGAATAATGCGGACCTGCCGCTTGTCATCATCACCTCAGCTCTGGAAAAAGAGTCGGTAACCCCTGAAAAGATTGAACGGACTTTTACTCAGAACGGTTGGCCCGCCGCCTGGCGCAATGGATTGTACGATTTTCATCATTACCACTCAACGGCTCACGAAGTTCTCGGTGTATATTCCGGCTGGGTTAAAGCCTGTTTCGGTGGACCTGAAGGAGAAATTTTCAAGGCTGAAGCGGGAGATATCATTATCATTCCCGCCGGTGTGGCCCATTGTAACAAAGGCCAATCATCCGATTTTAGTGTTGTTGGCGGCTACCCTGTGGATCAAGGATGGGACATGATGTATGGCAAGGAAGGAGAAAGGCCGGGGGCCGATGAAAATATAAAAAATGTTTCGAAGGTGATCTCAGATCCGGTATTTGGCCCCACAGGGCCCTTGATGAAATTCTGGACCTAAACCTTTGCAAACAGCATCAGGAGAAACACATGGAAAACAAAGCTGCACTTGATAAAGATAAAATAATTCCCGAACGGATGGCGGTACTCAAATCTTTGCCGGTAGAAGTCAAACAACAGCTGACCGGAGAAGAAGCTCAGGCTTTTTTATACGGTGAAGAGTTGCCGACTGATCTTGCCAAAAAATTGAAAGACTATATTGTTGACGATGGTGAGTAAACTGAGTAAAAATTTTTCTAGCTCTAACAACAAGTTTGATCGACACAGCTGGTTTTAACGAGTCAGCGACATCTCATAAACAGCTGACCGAACACGTAATCAGACAAACAGACGCCAGGAGGCCACATGAAACTGCTCAGCCGCATTGGAACCCTTTTTTTATTTTCTCTGTTGGTAACGAGTTGCGGTTACAACAGTCTGCAGATGAAGGAAGAACAGGTCTTCAAAGCCTGGGCCGATGTCGAAGCGACGCTGCAGAGACGTGCGGATCTCATTCCTAATCTGGTTGCCACGGTTAAAGGCTATGCTGCCCATGAAAAGGAAACCCTTGAAGCCGTAATCAACGCAAGGGCCAAAGCGACTTCCGTTCAGCTATCTCCAGAAGACTTGAGCAACCAGGCAGCCATGCAGCAGCTGGCAGAAGCCCAGGGAGGGCTTACCTCGGCTCTGTCAAAACTGATGCTCGTGGTGGAACGCTACCCGGATCTGAAGGCCAACCAGAATTTTCTTGATCTCCAGAACCAGCTGGAAGGTACGGAAAACAGAATCAACGTAGCCAGGCAGCGGTATAACGCTGCCGTTGAAGTTTTTAACGGTTCGATTCGCCGTTTTCCGCAAAGTTTGACCAACTCTCTGTTATTGAAACTCGATCGAAAAGAGTACTATAAAGCCGATGAAGGGGCTCAAAATGCTCCTCAGGTAAATTTCAATTAAAGGACCCATTGTGTCCAGCGCAAAAAGACAATTTTTCCGTGTCTTTTTCTTTTTCCTGCTGACGCTGTGTATCAATTTTCAGGCATCAGCTCTTGAGGTCCCCCATCTAAAAGGAAGGGTCAATGACTACGCCGAGATACTTTCTCCGGCGACTACTGCACAGCTCGAAGCCATCCTGAAAGGCCTTGAAAACAGCGATTCCACCCAGATTGTTGTATTAACCATCGAATCTCTTCAAGGGGATAATCTGGAGAATTTTTCTCTGCGTGTTGTTGAAGATTGGAAAATAGGACAAAAGGGGCTTGATAACGGAGCTCTGCTTCTTGTTGCCAGAGATGATAGAAAAATTCGAATTGAAGTGGGTTACGGGCTTGAGGGAAAACTCACCGACATGACCGCAGGACAAATCATCAGAAATGTGATAAGCCCGCAATTCCGCCGGGGTGATTTCAACCAGGGGGTCGTGAGCGGCATCGGAGCTATTGTGGCAGTGGTGAGAGGAGAGTTTAAAGCTCCCTCAGAAATAACGGTTAACCGATCGCAAAAGACAGATCCCGGTGGTTTTTTTACCACTTTGATATTTATCTTCTTCGTTTTCGGATCATTGTTGAGAAGAAACAAGCTGGCGGCGGCGGCTGTCGGTGGTGTTGCCTCACCGCTCCTGGGTTTTTCCTTTTTCGGGATAACGGGCGTGGCCCTTCTCGGCCTGATCCCGATTGGTATGATCGGAGGCCTGATAACCAGCATCATTGCCTCATCTTCCGGCGGTGCATCAAGCAGGGGGAGCACTGGTGCCGGTTATGGCGGCGGCTTTGGCCGATCATCGGGAGGCTTTGGTGGCGGCGGCTTCAGTGGTGGCGGGGGCGGATTCGGAGGCGGCGGAGCCTCTGGAGGATGGTAGACTGACATGAAAACACTGGCAGAGACCTTTCTGAGCTCTAATGAACAGCAAGAAGTCACCCGAGCAGTGCACGCTGCCGAAAAAATGACCTCCGGGGAAATCGTTCCAATGGTGGTCTCTGAGAGTCACAGCTACCCCATGGCAGCAGTAGTTGGCGGCGTGTTTTTCGCGCTTCCGGCAGCTCTTCTCTCGGCGCGTCTGTTTGGAGCATTGTTGTGGATTGGCACCGATAATATGTGGTTGTTCCTTGCCTTTTTCCTCATTTACTATTTCATCGCTCATCAATCGGTACAGCGGCTCCCCAAGCTCAAACGCTATTTCTTCTCCTCCGATCGAGCCAATGCCGCAGTTCAGGAAGCAGCGGCGGCGGCTTTTTTCATGGAGTCTCTGCATAACACAAAGGCTGCCAATGGCATCCTTCTTTATATCTCCGTGTTCGAACAGCGCGTCTGGGTATTGGGAGATAGTGGAATAAATGAGAAAATTGACCAGCAGGTCTGGCAGGAAATCGTCGATTTGGTGACAAAAGGCATCAAGGACGGGCGTCGCTGTGAAGTGATCTGCGAGGCAATAACCAGAATCGGTCAAATATTGCAGGACTTCTTTCCTATAGAAAAAGACGATAAGGACGAATTACATAATCTGATTATCCGCTAAGCACCTATCTATCAAAAGAGGTCTTATTGAGTTTTACGCAGGCTGCATTCGATTTTTGGCTTAATTTTCTCAAGTAAATCTTCACGCACCAGATATGGGCATGGCTCGTTGTTTGGAAAATCACGGCATTGCTGCGGTCGAGCCTGATGAATGGTACAGCGTGCCCACATTTTCTTGTTGGAAAGAAAGATGCAGGAACCATCTTTTTTCACTTTAAAGGTGTTTCTTCCTTCCATATATCGCTTTCTTACTTCACCGTCGGAGATCTTAAAAAAACGGGCCATCCTGTTTATATCAGCAGCATCGATGAAAAGGATCGACCCTGCAAGCCGATAGCAGCAGTACCCGGGACAATAATTACAGTATATTCTGTTCGCCCTCGTTTCCTCTTTCTCTGAGCTATTTTCATCGCTCATCCATTGCTCCTCTTTCAAGACCCTTTACAGCTGCATGATTTCCGAAGCCTGCTGAAACGGTCTTTATCACTCCGCAGGAAATAATAAGCAGACAGCCACCAATCTGCATTGGGCTAAGCGATTCGTGAAAGATGGACCAACCAAAAATCACCACGGCAACCGGTTCCACATAGGCAATGGTTCCGAAGGTTGCTGCCGGCAGACGGCTTAAGGCTATAACGGCAAATAAAACCCCAAGAAAACCAGGAAATAGGCCTGTGGCGATCAGCCATGGTATATCCGGGACTCTGATCAAGCCGACTGAATTCACGATAAATGGCAACATTACCAATGCTCCGACAAGAAGCTGGTAAAAGGTTAGGGTAAAGACATGAACCTCATCGGAAATCAACCGGTTCACCAGGATAAAACCTGTATAGCAGATCAGAGACAGAGTCCCCAAGCTGATACCGATGCACTCATTGCTCTGCCACGACAACTCGATTTTGAACTCCAACATCAGAGCAAAACCGAACAGTGCAAGGGCAATCAATCCCAAGGCCATGGGGGTGAGCCGCTCATGTAACCAGAAATGGGCTACCAGTGCAGCAGCTAGAGGGGCCAGATATACCAACATAATCGCATTGGCCATCGTAGTAAAATTCATGGCCTGCACATAGAAAATAATAAAGCCGGCAAGAAAACAGCCACTCACCAATACCGGCCAGGTCGGCCATTTATTCAGGAGCTGTGCATTTCGAGTAATCAGCAGGAACAGCAGCAGAAAGATCGCTCCTATGAAGAGTCGGAAAAAGGTAATGATTTCTGCCGGGAGACCGGTGATTTTGGAAAATACACCAACCGTACCCATGAAAACGGCAGAGAAAAAAGCAAAGATAAGAGCTCTTATATCCACGAGATTGGCAAAATGAATCCAACGGAGATGTTTATCTTCTGAGTCGACAACTCGTTATAACAGGGGTGCTCTTATAGGGGAAGCTAAAAAGTGGTGAAATCACCATTGATTACACCACTTTTTGTTAACCAAAATAATCAGGTTCGTTTCCTGGTTTCCATTTTATATTGCATCCAAGACTTGGCTGCTGGGAAACTTCGATCTGGCGTCCCTCGACCAACTGATCTACGGCTGCGCTCAAATCCGCCCCCGTGACGGCAATAGTGTTGCCCGGACGGGCACCATCAAACTGGCCGCGATAAACCAGCTTTTTATTGCCATCGAATAGGTACAAATCGGGTGTACAAGCAGCTTTGTAGGCCTGGGCAACCGTTTGGTCTTCATCGACCAGATAGGGAAAGGAGTAAGCGAATTTATCTGAGTCCTGGGCCATCCTTTCGGGGCTGTCGTCAGGGTGAGCCGTATAATCGTTGCTGTTGATTACCACGACACTGATCCCCTGTTCCTGATATCGTTTTATCAGTTCTACCAGTTTCTCCCGAATATGAATAACAAAAGGACAGTGGTTGCACATAAAGATGACCAGCAAGCCCTTGTCGATTGATTGATCTGCCAGGTCATACATTTTGCCGTTCGCGTCTGCCAGACGGATTTTGGGAGCAGCCGTACCCAGATCCAACATGGTCGAGGGAGTTTTAGCCATTTGATAACCTCCTGAGGTGTGAATAGGTGATATTGAAAGCCGCTGAAAGCTGGCTCTTTGTGTTCTGTGTTCCACGCTCTAACAAGTTACGTATTCATCTGCGTCGATGAAATCAAGTATGAATCATCTTTTTGTGCTGTACGAGGACGCTCTCACGTGGTTAATTTTTATCTATGAACTGGTTGCAATCACTGCCACTACTTATACTATGTGTAAAAAACCTCTCGTTCTTTTGATATAGTTCTGTATTTACGATGTATACAGATGGTCACCGATTGTCTGCATATAGGTGAGTTCATCCGGAGTCATAGGGCCTTTTTCAAGTTCTGCCATGTTTTGCCTAAACATTGCCTGGTTCTTGACTCCCATCATGCAGATATCTATCTCTTTCTGAGCAAGCGCATAACGGTAGCAGTCCCCCGCAGTCGGAACCTTTATGCCGGCAGGCATCTTTTTGGCTTTGAGCAACTGCCCCCAGCTGGTTGCCGTAAACGAGACGATACCAGGCCTCGAATCTCCAAGATGCGGAAAAATATCCTGCTCGGCTCCACGATGAACTGCATTGTAACGTATGTGAAAGTAATCGATCACCCGCTCTTTAACCAGCGGGATGACAGCCCCGCGGTTATGGGTGGTCAGGCCTATGGCCCGAATCATTCCACTGTTTTTAGCTTTCAACGCCCAATCAAGCACTCGCTGCGGAGGACGTTTGGGATAATAGCCGAGGATTAGTCCATCAATATAATCCGTTCCAAGCTGAGATAAGGCAGATCTCAGAAATCGATCCCCCAGCAGGCTCGAGTGCGAATAACTCAGAAGCCCGATAACTATTTCTTCCCGCCTTCCGGACATACACATCTGTCGAACAAAGGACTTAAACGGCGTGGATCGGCCCTTGATAAAGGTACCCCAGGTAAAATAATTGCAGCCCCTTTCGAGTGCCTGTTCGTATACCGACACATCTGCTCCAAAACTGGAAGAAATACCAATCCGCGCTACCTCAATTCCCGTTTCACCTAGTTTACGCCGTTCAATCATTCCATCCCCCTACCCTGCTGATTTGCTGTCCCATATAAATGGATTGCAGCCTCTTCTGGAGACATTCTTCTGTATCAAAATAGGTTATTAAATAAAATAATCATTAAAATAGCTCATCCCAAGGTTTGACAATTGTTCAGAAAGGCAGCTTCATACCAAGATTTTCTTACATTCAAATCAAACCCGCAGCAAAATATAGTGATGAGAAAGTGTTACGTAGAATCCAAAGCGAGAATAATCTATTATGATACACGTTGTCCTTTAGCGTTTATTTAATTTTCTGTTCATTTCCACACAAGGCAGGGAGATTGTTTTGGCGCAGACACTTCACATCACCAGTGGTGATATTGCAGGCGATAGTCTGAAAAAATCTGGGATTGACGGAAGTATTCTCATCTGGCACGATGTGCTCTATGATGGCCCACGAACCCCAGGCTGGCCAGATGATGGCATACTTATCAAACGTTCATTATTTCTGGAGCAATTTACCGGCGGCGGTTTGGACCACAAGGAAATTCTCAGTACGCTGGAAGATCAATATAAGGTACTAGAAAATCTCAGTGTCGATGACCACATCGCATTGTGGTTTGATGCCTGCCTTTTTGACCAGTCCATGCTGGTCCATATCCTGACATGCCTTCTCGAGCTCGGAATCGAACATGTTGAGCTCATCTGCATAGACTCGTATCCTGGAATTGAGCCGTTCATTGGACTGGGTCAACTCGAACCCGAACAGTTCTTTTCAAGATACAAAACCCAAATTCCGGTAACAGAAATACAGTTTCGGTTCAGCGTCGGAGCGGATCGAGCATTTGCCGCCAATGACCCGGAACTCCTGACTGAACTGGCAGATAAGACGGACGCCCCTTTGCCCTGGGTGCCTGCCGCGGCCAAGCGATGGCTCCAGGAAGTACCTGATCCCAAGACCGGCTTCGGGCGGTTAGAAACCTTAATACTCGACGCTCTTCGCGCAGGATGCGATACACCTTGGCAGATCTTCAATCATGTGGCTGAAGCTGATACACCTCCCCAGTATTGGGGAGACACGACACTATGGGTGACAATCAACGCTCTTGCCGACCGGGATCCCCCACAGCTAAAAATTGAAGGACCATCCAGAAGAATACCCCAATGGAAGAGTGAGTATTCTTTTAAAGACTTTAAGATCACACCGGCTACTCATCAGAACCGGAGCGAAATCGATATCTGAGAATAAGCCCTACGATCAAAACGACATCGAAAATCCTGCGTAGCCCTGAACCACCTCGCACTTCAGATGATCAGCAAGAAAAGTAGCAGCCCTGTCACCGGTACAATGACAGGCAACAAGCTGTTGAATGTCATATTCATTGAGCGCCTGAACTGTCTTCTCAAGTCGATCGGGAGAAGCATTAATCAAATGCAGCCCTCCAATTACCGTTTGAATTCTCGATTCGCCGGTAATTTCGATAATCCGCTTCAAAGTGTTTACAATCCCGGCATGACTGCACCCGACGCAGACCACCAGACCGTTTTCAGTATGCAGCCATAAGGCATTATCGTCTTAAATCGGATCGGGGCGCTGCCCCTGGGGATCGTAAAAAAAGCGCCTCCGGTATCCTCATATTCCGTTATTCTGGAAATCGGACCGGTAATGCCTATATGCTTGGTGAGTTTAAACGGATGGGTCAACCAGTGAATTGAATCATCCTGCAACTGCCAAAGCGACTGCATCGAAGCAGCCGACATTCTCACCGGCTTGGCATCATCATTGGCTCCAACATATCTT
>JAQYVS010000102.1 GCA_030145365.1 Desulfofustis sp.
TACTGCTCGAGCATCAGGATCATCAACTCCAGAGATAACCGGTATCGACGGTTTAATAATGCCCGCTTTTTCAAAGGCAACTTCTGCAATATTGCTGCCCAGATACTGCTCATGATCCATGCTGATGGAGGTGATAACCGAGATCAGGGGGATGACTACATTGGTGGCATCAAGCCTACCGCCCATTCCCGTCTCAAGAATCATCAAATCACACTCATTTTCAGCAAACCACAGAAACGCCAGGACCGTTGTACATTCAAAATATGTGATTTTACAGCCGCCGAGGCTTGCTCGAATGGTCTCCATCAACCGGGTGAAATCTTCTTTGCTGATGTATTCATCATCGATTCTGAATCGTTCACGTACCGAGCTCAGATGCGGTGAGGTGTAGAGGCCGGTTTTATAACCTGCTCCCGTCGTAATGCTTCGCAGCGTTGCGCAAACCGAGCCCTTGCCGTTGGTTCCGGCCACATGGACAGCCGGGCATTTCAATTCCGGCGAACCCAGGGCGCCGAGGGTTGAGCGTATCGAATCAAGGCCCAGCTTTATTTTATGCATCTGCAGATCGTCAAGATACGTGCAGGCGTCTTCATAGGTAAGAATTGGTTTAATCACGATTGTAGGAATGGTTATGAGTCAATAATGGTCAATCTGGCATAATCGAGATGCAGTGTTTTCATGCCGTGACGGTCGAAAGCCACATCCAGGGTTCTCGGCGGTGTGGTTTTATGTACGGTGCCGGTACCGAAAAATGGATGATTTACTCTGCAGCCTCTGGCAAAATCCGCCAGCGCCGCTTTCTTTTTCTTTAGCCTTGGAGCGGGTCGAGATAACTTCCGGGACGAGGGAAAACGGAACCCACTGGTATTCTCACTGGCCGTTTTAATCACCTCATAACAGCCCGGCGATAACTCAGCAAGAAACGGTGACATCCCAACCCGTTTAAATGTTCTGTCAGGCGACATCAACTCTCTGGGGTACGTTAGATAAAGATTTTTCCTGGCCCTGGTGGCAGCCACGTAGAGCAGTCGTCGCTCCTCCTCCCACTGTTCTCCGGGAAAAGCCGAGGAATGGGGAAATCTGCCATCTGCCAGCCCGATTACAAAAACGGCATCCCACTCCAAGCCTTTGGCAGAGTGAATGGTTGACAGCACGAGGGTATCGACATCGTTGGTATAGGCAGTGAGGTCTGACTCGGGAGGATCAAGCGTCGTGTCGTCAATAAAGCTTTGTAGATCGTCATAGGATGCAATAATTGTCTTCAACTGCTCCAGGTCTTTCTGCCGTTTGGGATAATCATCGGGATACAAACGTTCGAAAACCGGCTGATACCATTTGAGTGCGATCTCGCATAAGCGGCTTGGTTTCGCCTCCGAATTGAGCAGGTCTCGATACAATTTCACCAACCCGTCAAATCCCTGCTTCCAGGTTCTCCCGGCGGGATATGAAGCAAGAGCCGAAAAAGGGTCGTTGGCCACCGATATAGCTGCCGTTATTTTCTGGGCGGTTTTCGGGCCAACCTTATCTATACTGAGCAGCAGTCGATTCCATGACAGATTGTCGATGGGATTAATCAGCAGCCTGAGCACGGCAAGCACATCTTTCATATGGGCCGATTCAGTCAATTTCAGGCCGCCCCGTTTCTCGAACTGAATCGCCCTGCTGGTAAGTTCCAGTTCAAGTTTAAACGAGTGAAACCCTGATCGGAACAGTACTGCAATTTCATTGAGGTTCATACCTTCTGCCTGTAATTCCTCGATACGGCCCAGGACAAAATCGGCCTCTGAGCGTTCATCGCGAGCACCGAAGAGAGCCGGCTTGAGCGTTCCATCTATTTTGGTGAACAGGGTTTTGGTATATTTCTCGACTGCTTTGCTGATAATATCGTTGGTCAGACTCAGGATTGGCTGGGTAGAGCGATAATTTTCCTCAAGTTTTATCACCTTGGTACCTGGAAATACATCCGGAAAACGCATGATATTATAGAAATCGGCACCTCTGAACGAGTAGATCGACTGGGAATCATCGCCGACCACCATGACGTTGTCATGCCTATAAGCCGCAAGTCTGACAATTTCTGCCTGAATCAAATTGGTGTCCTGATACTCATCGACCATGATATATTGATAACGCTCAGATATCGTCTCTCTGGCTTCAATATCTTCCGCCATCAAGCGTTTCCAATTGACCAGCAGATCATCGTAGTCCATCAGGCCGTGATCGACCTTGAATATCTGATAATGCTTTTGCAGCAGTAGAATATCGTCAGTGAATTCAATGAGATGATTGTATTCATCAAAAATCAGATCTTCAAGCGACCGGGCTTTGTTCACCGACCCGCTGATCATATTGATGACTGCTCGTTTGGAAGGAAATTTTTTCTTCGGCCCGGATAATTGCAGTGAGGATTTCAATAAATTGATTATACCCTCGGCATCGCCTCGATCTATTATGGTAAATCCCGAACCGAAACCCAGACGGGTGCCGAATTTGCGCAGAAGCATATTGGCCACACTGTGAAAGGTGCCTCCGGTTACTCTGCTGCAGCTGTCGCTGATGATCCGGCCTGAACGCCAGAGCATTTCCTGGGAGGATTTTCTGGTAAAGGTCAGCAAAAGAATGGATTCCGGTTCAATTCCGCTGTTTATCAGATGGGCTACTCGATACACAAGTGTCCTGGTTTTTCCACTGCCCGCTCCGGCAATAACCAGAACCGGCCCTTTCGTCGTGGAAACCGCCTGGTATTGGGCGTCATTAAGTTCTTCTTGGTATGATGAATGCTTAGACATAGGACGGCACTGTACCACAGCACATATACAGCTGCAACGATGGTTGACAAAGGCTTGCAACAATGTTTATTCTTACATCTACTACCTTGGAAAACAACTTTAAATTATATAATTACAAACGGTTACAACGATATGACTGAAGATTCTCTTGCAAAACTATTCAACAGTAAAACGTGTGGTGATCTACTTCCCCCTGGCACCGCCGATGAGTTTTTCGAAGCACTTTTCGGCGATGCCAGTGAAGGCTCATTCGATCTCGAAGTGGCATATCGCAGCAGCGATTCTAATTCGCTGCGCTTTGAGATTCTGCTGCACGAAAGACCCAGCCATTGTCTTGCCTGCAATCTTACCTACGGACTTCCTGAGGTGTTCTCAAGACATCCGGTGATTAATATCAATGGAATTGTGGAAAAAATCGATGCAGTGCTCGGAGATAGAGGAAACACAGGAGGTTGGATTCTCGGCGCAACCAGTGAGCGCAGCCAGTCACTGCACACAATCCCGCTCAATATTGAATTTAAAGCGAGTTGAATCCGGCTACCCCGTACTGTAATCAACGGCCACTCTGGAGCGACCTTCAACCTTGGCGTGGTAAAGAAGATCGTCGGTTCGGTCAAGCCACGATCTCAAGCTCTCTTTTTTGCATACTTCAGCAAGCCCTATTGAAGCACCCAGTTTTATATCATCAGTGGCCCATACCTCAAGGCCCTCAATCCTTTTAACCAGTCTCTCGGCCAAAATCCGGGCTTGTTCCTTGTCAGTATTGTCAAGGACCAGTAAAAATTCATCGCCACCCATACGAACCAGAAGATCGGTTGATCGAACCGCTGAATTGAGGACACGGGCCACCGATTGAAGCACCTCATCTCCTCTCTGATGGCCAAGGTTATCATTGATCTGCTTGAAAAAGTCGAGATCCAGCGAAAGCATTGTCAATGGAGAGCCATAACGATCAGAGCCGTTCATCATACGGGTAACTCGATCCTCAAAAACCCTGCGGTTGAAGAGCCCGGTCAGCGGATCGGTGCTTGCCTGTTCAAAAAGATCTTCATATTCGACCCCCCGCTGGAGTGACTCGGCAAATACATTTAATGAATCGTTAACAACCTCGATTTCAGCCGGAAATGTTTTACGGTCTTTATTGAAAATCAATAGAATGCTGGTATCTTCAAGAGAATCAAACACCCATTTGTGTCCCAACTGGCCATCGGAGGCAATAATTCCCTGATGTTTTGCATCTCCATGCTCAATGACCCGTTCGGCAAAGGCAATGGCTCGTCTTCGGCTAGGCCCATGGCCGGAACAGAACAGATACTTCTTCTTCTTGGAATAATTATTTAAACCAATCAATTCATGCTCGACAATAGGCATCAGCCAGACTGAATAGGCTTCGATCATCCCTGAAATGCTCAATACACCTGCAAGCCTGCCGTGCAGCTGATTGATCATATCCAACCGCTCGGACTGCCGCTTGAGTTGATCCAGCTCAAACATGACCTTGCTTATTTCGTCCACGCGCTTTTGCGGCGGACCGGTTTTATGCTCGGTAAAGCTACCCATCATTAAACCTTTCATTCCCGATTTGAAGAATCCAATTCTAGATTTTCTATTCTGAACATGTTTATTCATATCCAGAACAAAGCAATTTACATGCCAGGCAATAAGAGCATCTGCCAAAGACAAAGAAATGACAAACTTATCTTATTGTTATTAGTTAGTTATAATATTTATCACCGAACTACTCTTCGGGGCCTGAAAATTCATTGACAGGCTTTGTCATATTTTTGACATTGCAGAAACCGCTTTACTGACCCGTGAATTACGCTATGCTCCGCTTGCCTTTTCACCTTTTCCCGGTTACATAAAACCGATGGCAAAAAGATACGTGTTATCTGGAAATAATTGAATAAATATGGACCTTCGCAGACAGATCGGCAGCCTGTTCATTATCGGATTTACCGGAACAACGTTTTCCCGGGAAGATCTAATCTGTCGGAATATTGTCGAGCACGGTCTCGGGGGTGTCATTTTATTCAGTCGCTGCCTCCACGACCCTGCCCTGGCCGGCAATATCACTTCTGCCGATCAATTGACATCCCTAACCGAATCGCTTCAGAAGCGAGCCGGATCAACGCTCTTTATCGGAGTCGACCAGGAAGGAGGCAAGGTCCAGCGGCTCTCTGCAGGCAACGGTTTCAGTTCAACCAAATCTGCCGCAGAAATGGGTGTTGATGAAAACCGGGAATTAACCAGGCAAGCGGCCCGGCGAACTGCAGCAATACTCGGTCAGTGTGGAATCAATCTCAATTTTGCACCGGTGGTTGATCTCAATATAAACCCGGAAAACCCGGTGATTGGCAAAATTGGCCGCAGTTTTTCAGCTGATCAGCAAATAGTTATGAAACATGCGGCAGCCTGGATTCAAGAACATAGAAAACGAAAAATTCTCAGCTGTGTTAAACATTTTCCCGGACATGGCAGTTCTGCCGGCGACTCACATAAAGGATTTGTCGATATCAGCTCCAGTTGGCTCGACAAGGAACTGGCTCCATATCGTGGGCTGATTGCAGATGATCTTGTGGATATGGTGATGACGGGTCATCTGTTCAATTCCAACCTGGATCCGGATTTTCCGGCTACATTATCTGAAAATACCGTTACCAACCTGCTTCGTGGCGAGCTCGGTTATAACGGCGTGGTAGTCAGCGACGATATGCAGATGCGTGCCATAACCGATCACTATCCTTTCAGTGAAGCAATCTGCCGCTCAATAGCAGCCGGAGTTGACATTTTAGTCTTCGGTAACAATCTTGACTACAATCCTGATATCCTCAGTAAAGCAATTGATGCAGTCATGGTGGGTCTCAAACAGGGAGATGTCAGTGAAGAACGCTTGTTATCTGCAATAACGAAAGTAGCAAACCTGAAAAAACATCTGGATAAGGCTTAGGTGCAGACAATGAAAGAAAAAACCACCCATGAGGTTGTGGTAGGATATTTTCTGTGGATTTTCGGTTTCTTAGGTGCCCACCGTTTTTATTACGGTCGACAGATTAGTGGAACAATTTATTTCTTTACCCTCGGTCTGTTTTTTATCGGCTGGTTTATCGATCTCTTTTTGATTCCGTCGATGAACCGCGATGCAGATTTCAGATTCATAGAGGGTCCGGTGGACTACAATATCGCCTGGCTGCTTCTCACCTTTTTAGGTTTTTTTGGAATACATCGGATGTACTGCGGCCGCTGGCTGACCGGAATCGTCTACCTCTGTACGCTCGGACTATTCGGTGTGGGCGTAATTTATGATTTTTGGACCTTGAACAGTCAGATCAGCTTAATCAATCATGTTTCCGAAAAACAGCGTATCTGATCAGGCCATTGAATTAAGACTGCAAGCAGCTAAACGTTAATTGGCGAGCGTGAACACATAATCTATTGCAGCTAAGCGCCTATCACCCTATTACAAAGCGTATCTATGGACTCCACATATCTCGACCAGAGAAAACCTGACATAAGCTACCCCTGCGATTGGGAATACAAGGTAATCGGGGCAGATCAGGAAAAGCTGAAAACTGTCATCCTTGCCGCATGTGCCCCAATTGTGCCGTCCATTTCCCTGTCTAACGTGTCCTCAAAAGGAACCTATTATAGTTTAGATGTTGTTATGGAAGTGGAAAATGAAGAACGACGTCTGGCAATTTTTGAATGGTTGCAAAACAGCCCGGATGTCAAAATAGTGATATAAACCATGTATTCATTAAAACCTTTAAAGTGATATGAGAGAACAGCCCACTGAAAAACAGTCAAAACTGATCGGCGCTCTACGTGAAGGTGTTGCCGTTGTCCAGATGGTCTTTTTCAAAGAAGTAAAAAACGTTCTGGCAGAAGCTCACCCTGACAAAGACCATAAAACCCTGCTTATGCTTTCCGGAGCTATCACCAACGAGCTATTCGGAACGCTCAACCCAGATCCCACGTTTGTTGATTTCAGGCAGCTGAACAGGGGCCTGATCGAGCAGGAAATGCTTGGAGTGTCGGAAAAGCTGGCGCATCTATGCAGCTATATTACCGACGCATTGAGAATTCAGACCCTCTGCGACACTATGGAAGGGATCGAAGATCCGGCCATTCTTCAGGCAGCAGATACATTTGGTATTTTGATTAGAGATCGGAATATACCGCTTCCGTCAATCTTCATGACCCTGGTGCGGGGACTTGGGGAAGAATATCAGTTGCTCGTTGCTCCGGTGCAGATATCGCCCGAGGATGATCAAAGCTTTATCCATTAACAAGAGTTTAATTTACGCAGCCGAGCGGGCACAACCCCACGCACCGAATTGCAGATAAAAAGTGAATCTGCATGCAGTATGTCAGCTTTACACAGTATCTGCTCTTCCACAACGAATCCCTCTTTTTGCTTCAGGAGGTTTTTCCGCATAACCCCGGCCAGAAGGCCACAATGCTGGGGCGGAGTGAAATATCGCCCGTTTTTACCCACGATTATGTTTGAAATGCAGCCTTCGTTTATCTCGGAGTGTTCGTTGCAGAAAATCAGATCGAACAACCCTTGCGATTGAGCCTGCTGATAAACCCGATCGTACAGCTCTCTTTGCGTAGTTTTATGAAACAGCCAGTAAGAATTGCTGTTGGTATGCTCTTCTGAAAAATCAATCAGAACGTCTTGTTCCGCAGGATCCCTGAGCTGGTTTGATATTTCAACTATCTTCAGATATTTCGGCCCATCACACTCAGCGGTTGTAATACAGATATCATGATCACCAGAGAGCGTCAGCCTGACCCGCATGCAGTTTTTATGGAATTTTTCGGCTTGCTGCTCAAGTTTGTCACGAATTTCCTTCACATCGCAGGGGAATCCGAAATAGCGAGCTGAATCACTGAGTCTTATCAGGTGGTCTTCCAGGTACAGAAAGCCGTTGCTGGGGACGTGGAGCATGGTTTCTAACAGCTTAAATTTAGGCGGCGGATGGGTCAAAAAACGTGCCTTGAGCAGACACTCCCGCCATTCATCTTCCGGTGATGAATCGGCAACGATGCCTGAACCGATTCCCATTTCACCGCG
>JAQYVS010000158.1 GCA_030145365.1 Desulfofustis sp.
CCACGATGACACTTTCATCTCCCTGCCGCCTGAGAAGTTAGTTCCTATCCTGACGGCATTTCGTGACCGTCTGCACGATCTGGGCCGTGATCCCCGTTTTAAATATGTCATGGTTTTTAAGAACAGCGGTAAAGATGCCGGAGCCTCACTGGAACATTCCCACTCGCAACTGGTTGCCCTGCCCATCCTGCCGCGCATGATCGTCTCAGAGCTTGACGGCAGCCTGTCGTATTACAAGTATAAGGAACGCTGTATATTCTGTGATATTATCCGCCAGGAACTTAGAGAAGAGATCCGTGTTGTTTGCCAGAACGAGCATTTTATTACCCTGATGCCTTTTGCGCCCCGTTCTCCCTTTGAGATGTGGATCCTGCCGAAGAAACATTCATCATCTTACCTGAAAACAGATGATATCTCATTTGTCGCTCTGGCGAAAATATTTTCTGAAACCATGCGCCGACTGGATGCCTGCATCCCGAATGTGCCTTATAATTTTGTTCTGCATGGTGCTCCAATGCACTCTGAACCGTTGGATTATTTCCACTGGCATTTTGAAATCAGGCCTAAATTGACAACCACTGCAGGTTTTGAATGGGGATCGGGTTTCTATATCAATCCTATGCCACCGGAAGATGCAGCTGTTTATATGAGGGAGGCAGAGCCTGCCTGATTAAACGATAGCCGAGATTATTGCTTTTTTAAGTGTGCTTGTTGAAAAGATTTGTTTCATGATAGGTTTGATGAATCATTAATTACTGATTGGCGTGAGTTCCATAACCCTAAAGAGCTTCAGGGTAATTAAAACACCGGGTTGAGAAGAATTATGAAAAAAATCCTTTTAGTAGACGATGAAGAAAGTATCCATTTGCTGTACAGAGAAGAACTGGAAGAGGAGGGGTATGAAGTTCACTCGGCACTCAGAGGTTCTGATGCACTGGAAAAATTTAAGATAGTCTCTCCTGACCTGGTCATTCTTGATATCAATATGCCTGATATGAACGGCATTGAAGTCCTGCGCCAGATGAAAGAGGCTGAACCAACCCTGCCGGTTATTTTGAGTACGGCATATCATGAGTATAAGCAGGATCTTGGCGCTTGGGCCTCTGATGAATACATCGTTAAATCCTCCGACCTCTCTGAGTTGAAAGAGGCGGTCCGGCGTTATCTTTCATGATCTTTTTATTCAGTTAAATTCTTCTTTTCGCCTGTCATGAAAGACATCCAAAGCCAGTTTGACCACCGCCGCATAAATATTAAAAAAGTGGGAGTTAAAGATATAACCTATCCGGTTATGCTGTTGGATAAGGCCAAAAAACTGCAGCGTACCGTGGCAAATTTCAATATGTATGTGAACCTGCCGCACCGCTTTAAGGGCACCCACATGAGCCGTTTTGTTGAAATTTTGAATCAATACCATGGCGAGATAGATATAAAAAACTTCCGATTGATCCTGGAAGAGATGAAGGACAGGCTTGACGCGCAATCCGCCCATATGGAAATAGAATTCCCGTATTTTTTGAAACAGGAGACAAGTCATGCGAATGCCATTGGTTTAGGAGAATACCGGTGCAAAATGCATGCAGTCCTTGACGAAGAATACAAACTTGTTATGGAAATCAGTGTACCAATTGCACCATCTCTTGCCGCCCAGTGCAGCAAGGGGCTGCCGCGCTCTCCCGGTCACTGGGGCAATGCAATAATCAGTATCCAATATCGTCATTTCATCTGGATTGAAGATGTAGTGAAAATGGTTGACGAGGTTATTGGCCAAAAGCATTTGCTTGGCGAA
Source organism: Desulfofustis sp. (assembly GCA_030145365.1). Taxonomy (GTDB): domain Bacteria; phylum Desulfobacterota; class Desulfobulbia; order Desulfobulbales; family Desulfocapsaceae; genus JABDQA01. The sequence continues at coordinate 1,790 of JAQYVS010000158.1, forward strand.
GGAAAGTTGCAGAGTAACTTGGGTAAGGATGAGGCACCGGCCGGGCAGAATTTGCTGTCGGTGGAAAAGATAGTGAAAGCGCTTGGCAATAAGTTTTCTGACAACAAGGATATACTCTGTTTTTCCATAACAGTGGAAAATCTGGCCGAGGGCTACAAAACATTTGCTACGCTTGATTGGCCCGAAGAAGGACAATGTAATTGAACAATTTATTCTATCGTGTTTATTTCTGATATATCATGCATTGGTATGGCGGGGAATTACGAGAGATCAACTAAAAAATCTGAAAGCAAAAGACCATGCAGAACGAGTTGTTACTTGAAATTGGAACAGAAGAAATCCCAGCTGGATTTATTGGGCCATCCCTCAAAAGCCTCGAGAAAGGGATGGGTGATAAATTGTCCGGCTTAGGCCTTGAATACGCGAATATTCGTACAGCTGCCACCCCCAGGAGGCTTACCATTAGCGTCAGCGGCCTGGCATCCCGGCAACCGGACCGTACTGAAAAGTTTCTGGGACCTGCCAGAAAAGCCGCTTTCGATGAGCAGAACAAACCGACCAAAGCAGCCGAAGGTTTTGCCCGTTCAAAGGGAGCTTCGGTTGATGAACTGACAATCGCCG
>JAQYVS010000242.1 GCA_030145365.1 Desulfofustis sp.
TCCGGCAATTGGAACGGCTCATGGTTTTTATAAATCTGCCAATCCATTTATTGATTTTGACAGACTTGACCAAATCAATCAACTGCTGAACGGTTCAGGAGTGAAAGTCCCGCTGGTTATCCACGGAGGCACCGGTCTGGCACCCGATGTTGTGAGAAAGCTCGTTTCACTTGGTGGGGCAAAATTCAACGTTTCCACAGACCTGAAACATACATGGATAAATAGTATTAACGAATATATAAACGAGCACAGATCGGAGTACAACACAGCAAAGCTTGACAGTTTTGCAAAAGACACCATCAGAAACAAAATTAAAGAGTGGATTGTCCTTTTGGGCAGTGAGAATAAGGCTTAATCTCCATCTCTAGATCATCAAAGTTCAATTCACACCCTACCCTTCTCGAAACAGCTCGTCAGTTTGCTGAAGTTACTGAGAAGATGGTGAGTTTTGTTGCTGATTCGCTCAGAGATTGCGGCGGATTAAAAAATTAACCCTCAAGGATTGAGGGTGGCAAGCCCGATAAAGACATGAGTATGAACGTACTACTTCCACAACCTATTGAGGTTGAGGCAATCCAGCGACTGGAGCAGGCGGGTCACACGATAATTTCTGCTCCCGATCCGAAGCCGGAGACTGTATTGCCGCTGATGAAAGAGGTCCATGCTGTTATTTTGAGAACCGGGATCACCATGACCCGGCAGCTTATCGAAGCAGCTGATGATCTCAAGGTCATTTCCCGTACCGGCGGAGGGTTTGACAATGTGGATGTCAAGGCAGCCACGGACAACAATGTCATTGTAACCTCGAATCTTAGCGTTAACAGCATCAGTGTCCGTGAACACGTACTGGCAATGATGCTTTCTCTGGTAAAACAATTACCCGTTTTGGACCAGGCTGTCCGGTCGGCCAACTATTCGATCCGCTATCAGAACCTGTCACGCGACATAAACGGTAAAACCTTAGGTCTGCTCGGCTTTGGCCGGATCGGCTATCAGGTTGCAACGGCCTGCAAGACAGTATTCAACATGTCTGTGCTGGCCTGCGACCCGTATCTCTCCGATGAGATCAAAGCGAAGTACTCCGATCTGGTCAGCTTTGTTGACAAAAAACAGCTCTGTACCGACTCGGATGTGCTATCTGTACATGTACCGCTGACCGAACAAACACGTCATTCCCTTTCCACGGCTGAATTTGATCTGATGAAACCGGAAGCAATTGTCATCAACACTTCCCGGGGACCGGTAATTGACGAAGAAGCACTTATAGCGGCTTTACAGAACAAAGAGATTGGCGGAGCAGGGTTGGATGTATTGACCAATGAACCTCCCGACCCCGACAATCAGCTATTGAAACTATCCAATGTTATCCACACCCCACATTCAGCCGCATTGACCAATGAGTGCGTAATCAGGATGGCAACCGATGCTGCCGACAGAACCATTGAGGTACTGAGCGGTAAAAAGCCATTGAATGTGGCAAATCCTGCAGTGCTTGAGTCCGAGCGCTGGCAGCATCTCAGCTAACTGAGTTTAAATCAGAATATTAGACACATACAACAAACTGGAGAAAACTATGTCACCTGTTCTTACTGGAGTCTACGCTCCGATCGGAACTCCGTTTATTAACGAAGAAGTTGCTTACGATCAATTGATCAGCAACATGGAGAAATATGCAGCCTCAAAGTTGTCCGGCTACCTTGCCATTGGCAGCAATGGAGAATGTGTAAGTCTTTCAGAACAAGAAAAATCCAAGGTATTGGAAATTATTGTAGCCAAAAAGGCTCCTCGGCAGAAAGTTCTTGCCGGGGCCAACGCCGAATCCACCAAACTCACCGTTGATCAGTGTAAAAAAGTTGCCGATCTCGGTGCTGATTATGCCTCTATTTTAACACCGTCCTACTTCAAGAAAAAACTGAACGATGAGGTCATGACCAGATATTATATCGATGTGGCGGATGGTTCCCCCATACCCGTTGTGGGATATAATGCCCCCGGTTTTACCTCAATGACTATTTCCACAACAACCTTGAAAGCAATTGCCTCCCATGAAAACATCATCGGCGTAAAAGACACCTCTCCAGGAATGATCGGAAGTTATCTCAGGGCAACCCACGGGCTTGATTTCGACGTCTTTTCCGGAACTGCCAACACACTATTTCCGGCAATGATGATGGGTGCCACCGGCGGAATTGTCTCGCTTGCAAATGCCTACCCGGATGTCTGCGCTGACTTATACGAGCGTTGTCTGGCCGATGATATTGCAGGTGCCCGTGAACTGCACCTGGTTCTTGGCAGGCTGAATTCTGCGGTATCAGGAAGTTATGGGGTTGCAGGAGTCAAATATGCAAGCGAAGTAGCCGGATTTTATGGTGGTGATCCGCGTCTGCCCCTGCTACCGCTAAAAGATTCGGACAAAGCTTCAATAAAGAAGGTGATTGAGTCTATTGATCTCACGCCATACCTTTAAGCACAGAACCATAAGAGGCTGAATCCAGATAAACGGGATGGACACGATTCTGGCAGTAGATATCGGTACCCAGTCACTGAAAGCGGGTATTCTTGATGAGCAGCTCACGATTATTGAGCGCCAGCAGGTTCCTTTATCTATGCATGTCAGTAACTCCAACCATGTTGAAATGGATGGAGAGGAGATCTGGTCTGCACTCATTACTGCCTGCCGAGGGCTCAAACAGCGGGACAGAGCCCAAGCCGTTGTACTTTCTACCCTCTGCCCATCGCTTATACCTCTTGATGGGGCAGGAAATCCGTTACACCCCATTATCCTGCACCTGGATAGAAGAAGTGATGCAGAAGCCAAGTGGGCTCTGGAGACGATTGGCAGAGACACCTTTCTCAAAATCTCGGGCAACCTGCCGGTGCCTGGCGGAATCAGCCTCACCAGTCTTCTCTGGCTCAAAAAGCATGTTCAGCAGATTTATCAAAGAAAAGACGTATGCTTTGGGCATGTGGCAACCTTTGTTTTAAAACGTTTGACGGATAAGTTTCTTATCGATCCTTCCAATGCCTCTTTCACCGGCCTTTACGATACTGTTGGCTATCGTGATTGGGATGAGCGTATATATGGACCACTTGAGATTGATCCTGAGAAATTACCGACCGTACAAAACTCGAACAGCATCGCAGGTGAATTGATTGATTCTGCGGCCGATGCACTGGGAATTTCTGCCGGCCTGCCGGTAATAACCGGAGCAAATGATACGACATGTGCCTGCGTCGGCGCAGAGGTCGTCAATGAAGGAGATCTTCTCAATACATCTGGAACTGTGGATATCCTGGTTCTTTGTCTTGAAAAACCGTTAGTCTCACCCCAGCATCTACTCCGGACGCATGCCTACCCGGGTAAATGGCTGGCTATGAGAACGGTTGGAGCTGGGGGTGGATCTCTGGAGTGGTTCAGATTGAATTTCTGTAAGGAACTCAAAAAAGAAGCGTTCTACTCCAGTTATCTGAAGGAAGTCCTGGAGAATCGCCCTCCCCTCAGGGCTTCCTTCCTTCCTTTTTTATCCGGTAATCGCCACCAGGTCAGCCAGGCCACCGCATCGTTTAAAAACCTTACGCTCGATTCCACGCGGGAAGAAATGCTGCTTGCCCTGCTGGACGGTATCGTGTCATTTCAATTCGAAGAACTCGAGCGCTGGAAAACCCATGTTTCACTCAGCAAGACTATAAAACACGTGGGTGGGGGAGCACAAAGCGGTTATACCGCATTCAAACAGGAAAAACTTACAGATTACAATTTGATAATGCTTGGCGAAACTACCCTCATTGGTGCTGCCAGACTGGCATTTGACACTTTGAGCAAATAAGATGGGCAGTGTTAGGGATGTTGAGGCGAATCTGAAAAAAGTCTTGGGAGCATAAGTACATCAATACCTATGTCTTTTTATAAAAATGGTAAGAGCAGCTCATTCACTTTCAAACCTTACACTCAGGGATTTCACATGACTTTACCGCACACGCTTTTTTTTGATATGGACGGTGTCATTATCGACACCGAAAAAGACGGTCACCGGGTTGCCTTTAATTCAGCGTTTAAAGAGTTCGGCTTTAACGTGAGCTGGGATGTAGAGGAATATGGAAAACTCCTCAATATCTCAGGCGGCAAGGAGAGAATGAAACATTATCTTGCAACCAAAGGGTTCGGAACAGAAATAGATCCCAAAAAAGCCGACGATCTGATCATTAATCTTCATAGACGCAAAACCGAACTTTTCATTGAACTCATTGAAGGCGGAAGCCTTCCGCTCAGGCCAGGTATTCAGAGGCTGATGAAGGAAGCCAACGACGATAATGTGCCGATATGCATCTGTACAACGGCAGCTCAAAAAGCAGCGGATGCTGTTGCCAACGCGTCATTACCTGATATCAGTTTCAGCCATATTCTCGCAGGCGATATCGTTAAAAAGAAAAAACCTGCTCCTGATATTTATCTCCTTGCTCTGGAAAAGACAGGAAAAGACCCGACGAAATGTGTTGTTATTGAAGATTCCCGTAATGGTATGCTTGCAGGACATCGGGCTGGTATTAATGTGCTTGTCACAACCAGTATTTACACAAGTGGTGAAAATTTCGATAAAGCTACACTTGTGACAAGCTGCCTAGGAGATAGTGATGGAGAACGGGGATCGCTTATCAGTGGTTCTGTTGAAGGATATGGCGGTGTTCTCACACTGCCGATGCTGGGTGCACTCATTTCATAAGGTGTCATCATTCAAGAACTCTACTATTAGGCTGTTTCAGCCTCTTGAGACATTGAGAGATCATCCAGGCTTACATAATTAATTTCATTACATGCAGAAAGAAAATAAAAAGTCATATACTATCCCCAGCGTCAACAAGGTAGATGAGATCCTTTGCTATCTTGCTGAAAATGGGAACTCGACCCTTACACAGATATATGTTGATCTTGAACTACCTAAAAGTTCAACATACAAACTCCTGAAGACCCTTGAATCGCTGAGATATATCAGATATGAGCCCGATTCTCAGACCTATTTATTAGGTTTGAAACTGCTTGAACTCGGATCTAGAGCTTCCGATCAGATTGATATTACCTCGATAGCGAATCCTATATTAAAAGAACTTTCGTTAAAGGTTAACCGCCTCTGCCATTTGGGAGTAATGGACGGACATGATGTTGTTTATGTAATTAAAACCAGTACCAATGAACTTATTAAAATAGGTACCTGGGTCGGACGCAGAATTGGAGTTCACTGCACTGCGATGGGCAAAGTGTTGCTTGCCTGGAAGGAGCAGGAAGAGCTTGACAGTCTTTTGGATCAAATCGATCTTGTCAGGATGACACCCAACACCATTGTGGATAAAGCAAAACTCAGAGAGTCTCTTATTGAAGTCCAGCGAAATGGCTGGTCGCTCGATGATGAAGAAAGTACAAAAATGGTCCGAGCAGTCGGTGCTCCCGTTCGCGACCAGACTGGTCAGGTCTGTGCAGGGCTGAGTATCTGCACCTTGACCGAGATAGACAACCTGTTAGAATTGCTTGCTTTAAAAGACACTGCAATAGAAGCTGCCAACAGGATATCAGCTGAACTTGGCTGGAGACAATAATTCCAAGATGACGTTTTGCCTGGATTGTTTCGTCTATGCTCCAGCTATCGCCGCCTTTCAACCTTTCTTCAAATACTTACGCCCAAGCATCGCCGCTCCTTTAAGCGACGATTCCGTTTCAAACCCATAGTTGCTGGTTCGCATCCATTTGTTCTTCGCCCTGATATAGGAATCGGTTATCGCGCCACCGGATAGGACAATGGCATCACTCAGCTCTATTTCACCCGAGATTTCATTAAGATGTGCTCTCTGGTACTGGCATAATCCTTTAACCATTGCAGTCAGCAGTTCTTCTCGGGAGGTCTCAGGAGTTAAACCGAGAAATTCAGCCTTAAGCAATTCGTTGGTGTAGCGAGACCCCATCAGGTATGGCGTATAGGTAACGCCGCTTTCTCGATCAAGCCATGTGTCAATTGATCGGGGGACAAAATCATTAAAAAAGAAATCGTTGTCCATTTCACTGCAAAAAAGCCCTCTGAACCACTCAAACGCCTT
>JAQYVS010000414.1 GCA_030145365.1 Desulfofustis sp.
TCTTTAAAAATTGATCTGATGCTTACCATAAAAAACCCCTTTGATAGAATTGAGAGCAATTGCTGCTGACACTATTATCTACATTTCACAATGGGATTGTTTGTCAGGAAGCGTCAATTATTTTGCAGTTGATGACAAAATCAGTCGTTATCCATCTCAAACCACAGGATTTACTTCAAGACTCGCCAAATCGGGGCCAAGATAGGTACGCTCATTTTCTCCGAGGATGCCAAGAGAGAGACAGATTAAGGTCCAAAAATGGACCACGTGATAGTTTCCTCCGTAATGGTGACCGATATCCTCCATCTGGGAATGACAGTTATGGCAAGGAGTCAGCACGTATTGAGCGCTCGTCGCACTGATCTGATCAAATTTTCGTTTACCGTAATACCGCCGCTGCTCGGTCATTCCTGCCTGGAGAAAACCACCCCCGCCGCCACAGCAATAGTTAGCACTGCGATTGGGCTGCATGTCGATGAAGTTGTCTTCGCCGACAAGAGCCTTGGCGACAAATCGCATATCGTCAGCAATCGAATCACCATAAGCCTTGCGGACAATCATGCAGGGGTCCTGAACGGTAAATTTCAAATTCATCGTATTCCAATCGGAATTCACTGGCAGTTTGCCCTCCCTAATCCACTGAGCGTAGTAAGTGACCAGGTTTGATATGCTGAAATTGGCGTCCATACCGAACCGATTAACCGCGTTCCACATGGTGTAGTAGGAATGACCGCATTCGGTATTGAGCCAGACTTTGCAGCCAAGCTCGTTCACCGCATCCACCCGTTGTTTTATCACCTCCTGCCAGGCATTTTCATCACCTGAAAACATGCAGAAATTCTCAGCGGCCCAACCTTTGGAAGAATATGTCCAGTCCGCTCCGACAAGATCAAATATCTTCCACAGCGGGACCATCTCGTCGGGCTCACTCATGGGCTCCCGCGAATTCTGATTGACGAAGAAAAAGGCTCCCTGTTTATCCATTGGAGCCTGCATGGTTTTAAATCGCGGCTGCAGCTCACGTACCTCTTCTAACACATCTTCAACCACAAACACAAAATCGTCGGGCGGCAACCCCATAGCACTGGTACTGTCGGTGGAACGAGCCAGTTCGCAGGAGCGAACAATTCCGCTAGGCTTCAGTTCATTGGGCCAATTACCGCGGGCCTTATGGACTAACTGGGAAATATCTATGTTCATCGGACAAACATGCTGACAGCGTCTGCACTGGGTACACATCCATACCCACGATGTTGTCGAGAGTTCCTCATTCATACCGAGCATGGCCATTCTGATGAATTTTCTCGGATCCATATTTTCAAGGCCGGCTGCCGGGCATCCCGACGAACAGAGACCGCAGGTGAGACAGGCCTCAAAGCTTGCCCCTTCCGGCAGAAGATCGTGTGCAAGCTTTTTAAAATCAAGTATCGGTGTCGATGGTTCGGACATGGTTATTTACGTGCTTTCTATGTTATTTTGATAAAAAATCAGCGGCTGCCTCAACGGCCTTGTATGCGGTAGCAATGGCTATTCCTGCTCCGCTCCGGCTGCGTATCCAGTCCTGGTGGGCAAGCAGGATTCCCGCCGCAAACAGACGTGTGTTCACCACTTTTTTCTCGGAATCAAGAGGACGAAAGGCATCGTCTACCTGAAGACCGGCCCTATGGATTGCATGACCCGTTTTGCCCATATATTGCTGATGGTACCACTGGTCCCGGGAGACAGGCTGAAATACAGGAAGATCGAGTAGCGTTTCCGTAACCGTATCCATGTGAGCTTCCAATCCGCCACTGATGAACCTGCCTGTTGCAAGGATCACCGTTTTTGCCTCAATTCGGATCGGGCCGTAATTGTCGGCCAGTAAAAGTGTTGCAGAATCATCGTTAAACTCGACGGATTTCACCTTTTGCTGCGGTATCAGATTTATCCCTTTCTGAGGAAATACCTGCTCGACCATTTCCCGAAATCGAATTCCGGGAACCGAAGGCGGCATGGTTGGGATCTCAAAAAGCGGCACACCAATGAGTTCTTCAAGCGAACTCATAACCTCATCGGGCCTGTGCATGCCAAATACCGCCGGCATGCCGATCACCTGCTCATCTCCCATAACCTCCTTCACCGCTGTTGCAAAACTCTCACGGTTCTGGGGAACTTCAAGCGTTCTGGCCAGCACTTCCGGATAGATCTCTGTCTGAGAAAGACCGGGTACCTCAATTCGCGCATGTCTCAGTCCGGGCCAGTCCGAACCAATATTTGCAACGATCTGAGCCCCGCTGAACCCGCGCAGTCCTTTAAAGTCAACAATCAAACATCTCGATCTGTCTGCATAAGCCTCGGTTCCAGCCTTCATTGTTGCCGGAACACATAAGGTTCTCTTAACGGTACCGACCGGGCTCAGTACCTCCAGATTTTTATCCCCCGGTCTGGTGTAGGCAATACCACATGCGGAAATAAAAGCGGTGAATTCCTCAAACGAAGATCTAATGTCATCAATACTTACCCGTGTCAGCGGATGATTTGGCTCATAGTGTGCTAAATCCTGCACCGCCTTCCATGGATCGTCCACATATGCCAGATCCTGACCGGACAAGCTGCCGAAGAGATCTAGATAGCCGGTTGTGTAAGCAAGTGCCCCGGTATTACCGCTCAGGGCAACGGTTAATCCTTTTTTAAGGGCAAATATTGAAGCCGCCACACCGGCAATACCGGTACCAATGACTGCCAGTTCTGTATCAAACTTCCGTTCTTCTACTTTCATCACTCTACTCTGGTTAGTCACTGTCCTGGTTCGTCTCTATCCGATCAAGCCCCATAAGCCCGCAATGCAGTGCTTCGGCCAGCTCCATCTGAGCCGCCTGTTGCCCCCAGATTATGGATCGCAATCCTTTAAAACGTTCGTTGAGAAATTCTTTCATATGACGCAGACCAGATTCATCATCATAATATCCGCAATCATAAAGATAAGAGGCAATTCTGATACTACAGAACGAGCCCTGGCACGGCCCTTTACCGGCTCTCGACCTGAGAGCTATTGCCTCAAGCGTCATTTTAGATTCACTTTCCGGCGAAGACCTTACGATCTCATCAACAGCAGACTGAGGAACCATCTCACATTCACAGAGAATCATGTCTTCGGGATTATCCGCTTTATACCAATATCTTGGCGAGGCACCAGGTTCTGTCCATTTGGAGGATTCTGAATTAATCAATTCCAGGTCTCTGGTCTTGCACCTTTGATCGTTGCCAAGGCGTTTGACTACAAGATCGGCTGCCTTTTCCGCCATAAGTCGATAGGTGGTAAGTTTGCCGCCGGTAATGGTGACCAGATTTGTCAACTCGTTTTCGTGATCAAACAGGGCAAATCCCCGGGTCATGGCCCGGTCATCTTCTCCCGGCGCCGACTGCAGCAACGGGCGAACCCCGGCAAAAGCTCTGATATAACGGGTCTTAATTAGGTCCGGGACCATTTTTGAACCTTCGTAAATATTTCTGTCCACCTCTTCAACCGTCGGACGCAGGTCGGCAAGGCTGTCAACATGAACTGATGTAGTACCGAGCACCGAAACCGTTCCGCCCGGCACTAAAATATCCCCATCGCTGGGTGGCCGAAGCCGGTGAATTACCCGATCGGTCAGACGATCATGGCTGATCAGCAGCGTCCCCTTCGAGTAATGCAGGTTTATGTCCCTGCAACCACCAAGCTTTGCAATCTCCATGGCCCAGGCACCGCCCGCATTAACATAGTGCTGAGCACGAATCTCCAACAGATCCCCAGTTTGATTATCACGACAGACGGCAGCTGTAATGCAGCCGTTTGACATTTCAAATGAAACCACTTCAGTATGCGATCGATAAACACCGTCATTGCGAACAGCGTCGGCAACATTATCCAGAACCAAGCGGAACGGATCAACCGTTGCATCCGGCAGTAGATACACCTGCTGTAGATCTTTGGTAAGATTAGGCTCCATTTCCTGCGCCTCGGAAGCTGATATCGACTCGCATGATATCCCCACTTCAGAGCACAAACCTGGAAAACGGGATACAAAACCGCCATCATCATCGTTTGTCGCAACAAAGAATGAGCCGGTCTGCTCTACACAGTGCGAGGCAAGACGTTTCAGTATATCGCTCTCTTCCCTGCACTCGCGAGCTGCATGCGAATCGTTTGACACGTACCTGCCGCCGGAATGCAGCAATCCGTGATTTCCCCCCGATGCTCCTGCACACAGATCTCGTCTGTCGATGAGCAGACACCTGATCCCGCGCAGGGCCAGATCCCTCATAACCCCCGCACCGGTGGCGCCTCCGCCAATAATCAGCGCTTCGGTTTCGATTACTTTTCTACTGTTCATAGCCTATGGCATAGTTGTTTTTGCTGTAATCAATAAGAGGAAAGTGTCCTTCGTACCGCATTTTTCCAACCCATATATTTTCTCTCCCGAACGTCTTCACTGAGATGAGGAGTAAAGCGCTTCTCAAGTTTCCACGACTCTGCAAACTCTTCTGGAGCAGGGTATATACCTATCTGCAACCCGGCAAGATAAGCTGCACCAACGGCTGTTGTCTCCAGAGTTACCGGACGATCCACTGGAGCATTGAGGATATCCGCCAGAAACTGCATGGTGAAATTTGAAGCTACCATACCTCCGTCAACTCTGAGAACCGGCGGATTCTTCTGATTCCAGTCATTCTGCATGGCCTCAAGTAGATCCCGGGTCTGATAGCAGACCGATTCCAGCGCTGCGCGGGACAGTTCTGCAGGCCCGGTTCCCCGAGTTATTCCGTAAATAGCTCCGCGGGCATCGGCATCCCAATGGGGTGCTCCAAGCCCGGTGAAGGCAGGTACAAGATATACATCCTGATTCGGATCGGCGGCCCTGGCCAATTCTCCTGATACGGAAGCCCGATCGATGAGACCCATCGCATCTCTCATCCATTGAACAGCGGCCCCGGCCACGAAGATCGATCCTTCCAGGGCATAATGAGTCACACCGTCAAGCCGGTAGCCGATTGTTGTCAGCAGCCGATTGTTGGACTTGACCGGTTCTGTTCCAGTATTTAAAACCGCAAAACAGCCGGTCCCATAGGTTGATTTGAGCATCCCGGGCTGAAAGCACGCCTGTCCGACAAGGGCGGCATGCTGATCGCCTGCAATACCGCACACCGGAACCGGGCAGCCCAGGATTTCCGGACTGGTACTGCCGAAATCAGCAGAACAATCCTTTACTTCAGGAAGCATATCTGCCGGAATATTTAGCAAATCGAGCAGTTCCTGATCCCAGCAATTTTCATGAATATTGAACAACATTGTCCTGGCCGCGTTCGTCGCGTCGGTGGCATGGACTTTTCCACCGGTCAGGTTCCATAACAAAAAGGTGTCAACCGTGCCAAAGGCCAGTGCCCCTGATTCTGCCAGCTTTCTTGCTCCATCAACATTATCAAGGATCCAGCGAATTTTGGTTCCGGAAAAATAGGGGTCGATAAGCAATCCGGTCTTGTCGGTAACCATGTCACCATGACCCTGTTCCCTAAGTTTTTCGCAAAATTTTGAGGTTCGACGATCCTGCCAGACAATTGCGTTATAGATCGGTTTGCCTGATTTTCGATCCCAGAGGATTGTCGTTTCCCGTTGGTTTGTGATGCCGATACCACTGATTTCTTCGGCCCTGATGCCCCCCTCTCGCACTGCAGATCTGCAGGTACCGTGAGTCGTCGACCATATTTCGTCAGGGTTGTGCTCGACCCAGCCCGACTGGGGAAATATCTGGGTAAATTCCTGCTGGGCCACAGAAACGATATCGAGGGATTCATTAAAGAGTATCGCCCTGCTTGATGTGGTGCCCTGGTCTATAGCTAAAATATAGGATGCCATTGTGTGCTCCTTGGAAAATCCTGTTCCCCGGTTTTGTTAATTTCCTTTTCCGATCTGGTTAGCCGTAGCTATCGTGGAGTGCATATCATAACTGCGGGTAGATAATTAACAGATCATAAACGATAGCTTTCATCGTACGTATCCATGCTTTGTCCACGCCTCATTAATGAGCGCGCATCAATCGTTTATTACTTGGTTTCGATAAATTTTTCGAGAAAATAGAAAAGAGAATGACGGATCTTCAGCCGCCACCAATGAGCGGCAAAAAAGAGATGCGGTCTCCGGCAGAAAGTGTTTGATCAAACGATGCTTCCCTGCTGTTTATATAGATCGATTCAACTTCCTTCTCTTTTATTCCGAGGCTCTTCAATAGTGTCTGTATCGTTGCAGGAGGGTTAAGATTGACAGTCGCTTTGGAGAATCTATTATCCCGCAACGGCGGGAACAAGGTTACTTCAACATCCATTGATCACTCGCTACTTGTATATTCATGCCTCATGTCCATGAAAGGACAGGACTCATACCTATAATTTCCGGGTTAATCGTTAGCCAATACCGGCGATGGAGATATGCTTGGTCTCAAGATAGGCATCGATTCCTTCACTGCCAAGCTCCCGCCCCCAGCCGCTCTGTTTGAAACCGCCAAAAGGGCAGTTGCTGGTAGATGGTATGGGATCGTTGATGCCCACGGTTCCGGCCTCAAGCGCTTCCGACACCCGAAAAGCACGATTCAGGTCGGTGGTAAAGGCATAGGCCGCCAACCCGAATTCCGTATCGTTGGCTTTGTCGATTATTTCCTGTTCATTATCAAAACGATACATGGCTGCAATCGGCGCAAAGATCTCCTCTTTATGACAACGTACGTCCTCTGGAACATCGGTCAACAGGGTTGGAACCAGAAAATTACCTTCTTCACCGTATCGTTTCCCCCCCACAAGAACCCGGGCGCCTGCGGCTACCGCTTCGTCGATAAATGACAGAGCAGAAGACAGGGCCTTCTCATCAATCAATGGCCCGACATCGACACCATTATCCATACCGCTGCCGACGCCAAGTGCTCCTATCTTCGCTGTCAATTGCTCTGTAAACCTTTCAAAGATGGAACTCTGGATATAAATACGATTCGCGGCAATACAGGATTGCCCGTTATTTCTGAATTTGGTTACCAGCACCCCGTCCATAGCCTGATCAAAATCAGCATCTTCAAAGACAATTAACGGGGCATTGCCACCAAGCTCAAGGGACAATTCGGTACAGGTTTCAGCAGCACCT
>JAQYVS010000027.1 GCA_030145365.1 Desulfofustis sp.
AGGAAATACCTCGCAGCGCATGAATTTTGCCGTAATGCGTTTCAAGATTTTCTATTTCGAGAATAGTATTGCTCATTCGACATCGTCCTCTTCTTTTCCCAGATAGGCTTCGATAACTTTTGGGTTGTTCTGTACCTCCTCGGCATTTCCCTGAGCAATTTTCCGACCATAGTCAATGACCGTGATCTTCTCGGACACTTTCATGACGAGTCCCATATCATGTTCGATGAGCAGAATTGTAATACCGAGTTGATTACGAATGCGTTTAATGAGTTCAATCAGCTGCTGTTTTTCGTCAAAATTGAGACCGGCAGCCGGTTCGTCAAGAAGGAGCAATTTCGGCTTTGTGGCAAGCGCCCTGGCCCACTCGACTCGTCGCTGATTACCGTAGGAGAGGTTCGAGGCAATTCTGTCTTTTTCTTCAAGTATGCCGACAAAATCGAGGCAGGATTCGCAGAACTCTTTTATATCCGCTTCCTCCTTACGCTGTGAAGCGGTACGCAGAATCGCCCCAATTGCCCCGGCACGCGTCCGACAATGCATTCCCGACATGACATTTTCCAGAACAGTCATACTTTTAAACAGCCTGAGATTCTGGAAGGTTCGCGCCATTCCGCCCTGAGTTATTTTATGCGGTTTTTTGCGGGTGATACCTTTTCCGTTAAAAACTATCTGGCCGCTGTTGGGTTTGTAAAAGCCGGTTATACAGTTGAAGACGGAGGTCTTACCAGCTCCGTTGGGGCCGATTAGGCTGGCGATACTGTTCTCATCAACGGAAAAACTGAGCCTATCGATGACCTGAAGACCTGCAAAGCTCAACATCAGATTATCAATTGTTAATAACGCCATACCATTAATATCGTTGCTGTAGTGAGTGCGTCCGTTTACGACTTTTTAGCCGGCCAGATCCCTTCAGGTCTGTAGAGCATGATTACCAGCATGACAATTGCAAATACCAGAATACGCGATGAACCGAGATCGCGAAAAACCTCAGGGAATAGCACCAGAGCAAAGGCGCCGACAACAACCCCTGGAATCTTGCCCATGCCTCCGAGAACAACCCCGAGAAGGATAAGCACCGATTGCTGAAAGGTGAACGTTTCCGGAGAGATGGCCGTCATCTTGGCGGCAAAGAAACATCCCGCGACACCACCAAAAATGGCACCGATAACATAGGCATAGAGTTTTACGGCAACCCTGTTTATACCCATCGCCTCGGCAGCATCCTCATCTTCTCTTACATATTGCCAGGCCCTGCCAAGGCGGGAATGCTGCAGCCTGTAACTGACATAACAGGAGAGGATCGCAAGTATCAGAAAGACATAATAGAAATGAATGATCTGGCTCAATTGAAAACCAAAGAGTGACGGTTTCTCGATACCAATCAAACCGCTGGCACCGCCGGTAATTTCCAGGTTTCTGGCAATAATTCGAACAATTTCACCGAATCCCAATGTCACAATTGCCAGATAATCACTGCGCAGACGCAAAGTGGGGCCGCCAATAATGATTCCGGCACATGCGGAACACCCGATGGCGACCGGAATGGTAAGCCAGAAATTAACCCCGAATTGCGAAGTCAAGATTCCTGTGGTGTAGGCTCCAACGGCAAAGAACGCGGCATAACCAAGGTCCAGCAGACCGGCATAACCAACAACGATATTCAAGCCTAGGCAAAGCATCACATAAAACCAGGCGTTGCTCATTACTTCGAGGACATAGTTATTGGAAACCAGGGGCAACAGCATGGCAGCACCAGCAAGAAACATCAGCACAACCACACGGTTCTTCTGAGAATGGAGCCAGCCACTCGGTCCGCCGGAGTTGGCTGCACCCGTCCTCTCACCGGCCGTGATGTTTTTCGTTGTCACTTCTACATCCTCTCTATCTCTGTTTTACCTAAGATTCCGGTGGGTTTGAATACCAGAAGCAGGATGAGGATGCCAAAGGAGAACACATCCTTCCACTCTGTACCTATAAATGGAATCTGGGTACCGTAAGATTCGAGCAGACCGAGTAAGAGGCCGCCAAGCATGGCTCCCGGGATGGAGCCGATACCTCCGATGACAGCCGCAGTAAAAGCTTTGAGACCAATGACAAATCCCATAAAGAAGTGAATACTGCCGTAATAGGTTCCGGCCATGATACCTGCACCGGCTGCAAGTGACGTGCCGATGAAAAAAGTAAGGGCGATAATACGGTTTACGTTAATTCCCATCAGGCGGCAGGCATCTTGATCAATGGCAATTGCCCGCATTGCCTTGCCATAAAGCGTTTTATGGACGAAAATGTAGAGCGCAATCATCAGAACTGCAGCAGCACCAACAATTACCATCTGGGTGTAGGTAATAAATACGTTACCAAAATCAACCCCCTCGTAACCAAGGTCCGTACTGAAGGCAAGATATTCGCCGTCGGTAAAGGCCATAACAGCATTGGAAAGAACCATGGAGACAGCCAGGGCAGTTATCAATATGGAAAGCCTCGGGGCAGAAAGCATCGGCTGATAGGCAATCCGCTGGATCAAAACCCCCAGGAGTCCAACAGCAATCATGCTGAGCACCATTGAGCAGAGAATACCTGCCCAACTACTGCCAAGAAATGCACTGAGAAAGGAGAGAATGATAAAACCGACAAAGGCACCAATCATGTAAAGATCGCCATGGGCGAAATTCAGTAGCTTGATGATACCGTAAACCATGGTATAGCCAAGAGCTACAAGGGCATAAAACGAACCGAGTATCACCCCGTTGGCAAGCTGCTGTAAGAGAATATCCTGGATTGACATGCCAATTCTATCGGAAAGAGGATGAAAGAGTTCATATACTGCCCGGAATATATTTTATTCCGGGCAGTATATGAGATGATGGCCTCTGAGAAAGAATGTTTCCTAAGAGTTTTTCTTTCCTACAATACGAAATGAGTAACCGGGAGTGACGGACTATTTACTGAGCGTCCATTTCCCATCTTTGGCAACAAGGACGACAAAGTTACTATGTGCCAAGGTGTTTTTGTCTGTGAACGATACTGGTCCTGCAATACCGGTAAAAGATTTGGTTGCAGCAAGTGCTTTTATGATTGCATCTTTCTCTGTTGAGCCTGCTCGTTTAATGGCATCAGCCATGAGCATCATACCATCGTAGGATAACGCTCCATAAGCATCCGGCTCCTGATTATAGGTCTTCTTGTAGTTCTCGTGAAAAGTCTTGGCCTCCGGCAGATAGTCAACCGTTGGGTTGGAGAAACAATACACACCTTCAGATGCTTTTCCTGCAATTTCAAGAAGCTTCGGAGAGTTGGAACCATCACCCACGGCAATCATTCCAAGATAGCCGGCTTGACGGAGCTGTTTTATAACCAGAGCACCATCGGCATAGTAAGCGGTCCAGAAAACCGCATCGGGTGCCTTGGACTTGATCCGGGTGACGAGTGCAGACTGATCCTGCTCACCTTTATTTACCACTTCATAGGCGACAACTTCTTTACCCATCTCAGTCCATTTATCTCTTGTCAGTTTGGCAAGGTCCTCTGAATAACCGTCGCCCTGATGGATTACCGCAATCTTATTAATATTCTTATTTTTAAAGAGTTCGACTGCAGTGTTAACCTGATCAAAACCGGTGGAATTGATCTGGAAGGCATTACCCATATTGGCATCAATCAGCTTGGTGGAGTTTGCTGCAGCAATAACGAAGGGTATATTGGCATCACCATAAATTTTCAGGGTCGGCAGTGTTGCCCCTGAACAATAGCCTCCAACCAGAGCGGCAATATCGGCAGAGACCAACTTATTGGCAGCAGCCGTGCCCTGTTGTGGGTCACAGGCATCGTCGCCGGTCATGGTAACGATTTTCATCCCGAGCACTCCGCCAGCATCGTTGATTTCCATGGCAGCGAGCTTGATGGCATTTTCCATGTCTTTGCCGGCTGTTGCTTCAGAACCGGTAGTAGGCACCATAATTCCAATTTTAAGATCGGCAGCCATAACCTGGCCGAACAAAAACATACCGGCAACAGCACCGCCAACAACAGATAAGAACAAAGATCTTTTCATAGTACGCTCCTTTTTGATGTAGTTATCGATCTTTTTCCTGTACCCCTCACAAGAAGGCACACGAAATCTCAATAGTAATCTTAAATTAGATACCAGTTGACCTACTCTTGTCAAGAAGATCAATGGCTACTTTGTATCATTTGCCTCCATAAAGCCAGAAATTTTACATACAATTATCAATGTAACCGAACTCACTATCCCCAATTGTCCCGCCACCGACACATCCGGCGGTCTACGCCTTCTTTTTCCGCTCAAGCTCATCCCACCGCAGATAGAGGCCTTCCACCTCATTCTTAGCTTGTTCCAGCTCACTCCATACTTCCTGTAGTTTTTCAGGATTCGCCGCCAGCGAGGGATCTGCAATAAGCTGTTCCAATCGTTCACAGGACTGCTCACCGGCCGTTATCTTTTCCTCCATCTGATCATATTCACGCTGATCCAGATATGAAAGGCGTCCTGCCATCTTGTCCTTTCTTGGCTTCCCAGTATGCTGAGCGGAATTCTGCCTGTCCTCTGCCCTCTTGGTATCAAACGTTTTACCGGTTGCAGTTGATTTTTCCGAATCATCACCCAGATCAGCAAGCCACTGTTCATAATCCCCGTACATGCGTAAAACCCCGCCGCCTGTAAAGCCAAGAACCCGGTCACAGACTCTGTCTAGCAGGTAGCGATCATGGGTTACCAGGATAATCGCTCCGTGAAATTCCATAAGGCTTTCCTCAAGTACATCGAGTGAGGCAATATCGAGATCATTGGTGGGCTCGTCCAGCAAAAGAATGTCGGCCGGTTGCCGCATCAGTTCAGCAATCAATATTCTAGCCTGTTCACCACCGGATAAACGGCCCACTGGAGTATCGAGCTGGTCGGGGCGAAACAGAAATCGTTTTGCCCATGACACCACATGAACTGAACGGTCTTTGAAGACAATGGAATCCCCCTCCGGCGCCAGAGCTCTGCGCAAAGAAAGGTTCTGGTTGATGGCGGAACGATCCTGGACGAAATGGACAATGGACAGACC
Organism: Desulfofustis sp.; assembly: GCA_030145365.1. Classification (GTDB taxonomy): domain Bacteria; phylum Desulfobacterota; class Desulfobulbia; order Desulfobulbales; family Desulfocapsaceae; genus JABDQA01. The sequence goes on from JAQYVS010000027.1 coordinate 5,073, forward strand.
TTCGGCAGCAACAATGGAGCCTTGTTCCAGATCCAACTCGCCACGACCTCCGGAATACAGCAGATTCAACAATGTTGATTTACCGCAGCCGTTTCTGCCGACAAGGCCGATTCTGGTTCCAGGCGTAATGGTGAGATCAAGATCTGAGAACAGTTTATTCTCCTGATACTGCCCGGACAGATCGCAGACTTCCAATAATTTTTTAGTTTTTCTGCCCGTCGCCGTGAAATCGATAGCCACTTTGGCATCGGCCCGGTTCTGCTGTTTCACCGTGTCCAGCCGTTCATGAAGCCGATGGGCTTCGTCAATCCGATATCTGGCCTTGGTAGTTCTGGCCTTAGGACCTCTGCTCAGCCACTCCGCTTCCCTTCTGAATCGGTTCGTCAGTTTTTCTTCCAGCCGGTGCTGCTGTTCAAGAAACTGCTTTCTCTTCTCGAGAAAGCCTGAGTACTTTCCATCCACCTGAAAGGTACCCGCCGGATAGGCCGAAGATAGTTCAACGATTCGGTTGGCACAATTTTCCAGAAAACGCCTATCGTGGCTGACTAGGATAAAAGTTGATGGGCTGATGGCAGTCAGGATGTTGAACAATTTCTCAAGCCAAACAATTCCTTCGATATCCAAATGATTGGTTGGCTCATCCATTATCAGCAGATCTGGTTCAACGATAAGGACCCTGCAGATAGACAGTCGTTTGCGCCAGCCTCCGGACAATTGACGAACTGGCATTTCATGGTCGTTAAGCTCCACTCTGCTCAACATGGCCTGGGCCCGGTTTAACTTTTCAGCTTCTTCTAACGGGAAGGTTTTGAGCGGTTCAAGCAGATTATCGAGGGGACCGAGATCTTCTTGAAATAGATCCGCCTGGGCCAGATAGCTGACCATCAGGGTATTCTTTTTCAGGATTGCTCCACTATCCTCATCCTCGAGACCGGAGAGAATTTTCAACAAGGTTGATTTTCCTGAGCCGTTTGGGCCGATCAGACCAATCCTGTCACCGTCCTTGATATTCAGATCAAGCTCTGAAAATAGATGCTGAGCACCGTAAGATTTGGAAATTGTCCGACAGGAAATTATTGATGACATGGGTAATAACGGGTTGGCCCTCGAAGCTGAAGTCCCGTTTTATCTTGAAACTTTAAACCTTTAGGTGTATAAGTAATAAAATATTCTGGCATTCGGATCGCAGAGATTTTACAGATTGCAGATCATACAGATAAAAACAACTTTTCACAACAACCTGTCTGCCCATGAATGAACGTTTTCATATTATCATCACCGGTGAGAGCGGACACTCATCTTCCTTTCAATTTTCAAAAAAGAAACTTTTTCTAACGATTATAGCTAGTTTCAGTTCTTTTCTTGTGATCAGTGCTCTTGTTTTTTTTACCAGCGGCTCTTATTTCAGCAACCAGCAGTTATGTGAGCAACTAGATACCCTGCAGGCTCAGGTTGATGAACATGAGCGGACAAAAGCTTCTTACCATACTGAAGTTGAGCGATTGGAGAAGCTCAATCAACAACACCTTGCAGCCCTGCAACAAGATTACGATTTTAAGCTAAACACTTTGAAAGCTCAGTTTGACGTGGATAACACCACTCTTCAAATGGAAAATGTTGAGCTAATGAATACAGCCATCAAAGACCTAAATGCTCGAAGTGAGCTGATAGAGTCGGTCATGGATAATATCGGTGTCAAGATAATCAAAAGCGGGCAGGATACTTCGGCAAACAGTGGTGGTCCCTTCATCCCCGTTCAGACTGCCCCGTATGATGAATTGATGAAAAAAGTCGACAATTATCTGCGTACCATCAAGGGCATGCCGCTCGGCAAACCGGTGGACGGCTTGATCACATCACGGTTTGGAAATCGCACCGATCCGCTTAATAAACAAAAAGGTTTTCACGAAGGGGTGGACATCCGCGGAAAACATGGTTCCGATATTCGAGCCACTGCTACCGGCAAGGTCATTAAAGCCTTTGAGAACGCGGGCTATGGAAACTATGTGGAAATCGATCACGGTAACGGATATCGGACCGTGTACGCTCACATGAAGAATTATCTGGTTAATAAAGGGGAACATGTGAAACAAGGCCAGGTGATCGGCCAGGTTGGAAGCACCGGACGTTCAACCGGACCTCATCTGCATTATGAAATCCGTTTGAACAAAAAGCCGGTGAGCCCGGTAAAATTCATGAAAATCTCCAATCTTCGCCGCTCGCTGAAGGCCGTACCCAAAAAGCTCTATGTTCAAAATTAAAAAACGACCTCAGTAAAAAATTACAACAGGTCGAAAATGAAACCATTTCATCCATAATTGATGGCTCAATGTCCATCAACGGAGAGATATCTTTTAAAGGGAAAACCAGAATAGACGGTATAGTCACAGGCAACATATCCGGGGAACATCTGGTTCTGAGCAAATCAGGTAAAATCATTGGTGATATTAAGGTATCCTCGTTTATCTGCCACGGCACAATCGAAGGTAATATCTTCGCTGACATGGCCACCGCCAGAAAAGGCTGCTCCATAAACGGCAGACTCGAGGTGGACAACCTTACCGTGGAACCAGGTGCCGCCATTGAAGGTGAAGTTAAAATTGCAGCTGAATCCTCTGTTGTCAGTTCCACCGAAAAAAAGATTTTACCAGCAACC
>JAQYVS010000004.1 GCA_030145365.1 Desulfofustis sp.
TCAAAACCACCTGTTTTTTAGACGACATGAACGATTTTGCCGCATTTAATGAAGTGTATCAGAAATACTTCAGCGGAGAGGCTCCAGCTCGTTCCTGTGTGGCGGTGGACAGGTTGCCCAAAGACGTGCTGGTGGAGGTGGGAGCTTTGGCTGTTATCTAAAGAGCAGTTTTCAGCTTGACATTTTCAGGTCTCATGAGACGGATACTTCTTTTTTTATCTCTACTCTGCTTTTGTTTTCAGAACACACTCTGCGAGCAGAAACCATCACTATCTCGATTGCCGCCAGCATGACGGACGTGTTCAAAGAGCTGATCGCAGAATTTACAACGGATCACCCCGAACACAAAATTCGTCCTAATTTCGGCTCTTCAGGTTCTTTGGCAAAACAGATTGAACAGGGAGCACCAGTGGATGTATTTGTTTCTGCCAATCCCGATTGGGTAGATTATCTGATTGCAAAGCAGGCGATCGCCTCGCAAACGAAGCGAATATTCGCCCACAACAGACTTGTTTTTATCGGACCCCGGCAGGATACAAAAATCTCCCTTGCAGATCTTTCTCAGATGGATCGTATCGCCATTGGCAACCCGAAGAACGTGCCAGCGGGCCAGTACGCCAGAGAAGCAATGGTCAATGCTGGTGTATACCAGCAACTTGTGTTAGCACGAAAACTGGTGATGGCAAAAGATGTTCGTCAGGCCTTGCTTTACGCCGACCGGGGTGAAGCTGACGGGGCTTTCGTTTACTCCACCGATGCACGTCTGGTGGAAAATGCGATCATCCATTTCATTGTTGATTCAGAACTCCACTCACCAATAGCCTATCCGCTCTGCTTGACAGTTGATGGAGACAACAAGACGCACGTCCGATTGTTTTATGACTTCCTGAAGACCGATCGAGTGTTAGCAATACTTAATAAATACGGATTTGAAACAATTCCCTGAACCGATAGCAGACGACAACACCAATGTTCTCCCTTACCCCGGATGATTTTCAGGCAATCAGACTTTCTCTGCAGGTGGCTACTGCTGCCACTTTGATCGGTTTGCCATTTGGGATCGGAGTTTCATACCTTCTTGTCTTTACCAAAATCCCTGGAAAATCAATAATTGAAGGTATCGTCAATTTACCTCTGGTTCTACCGCCAGTGGTTGTTGGCTATCTGCTGTTGCTGCTTTTTGGTAAAAACGGATGGCTCGGATCATTGCTTCTTTCTTTTGATATAAGAGTGATATTTACTCTCACCGGCGCAGTCATTGCTTCCACCGTAGTCGGTTTTCCCTTACTTGTTCGATCGGTACGAATCGGTATGGAATCAATCGATTATCATTACGTCCAAGCCTCCCGAACCCTTGGGGCCGGATGGTGGGATAGCCTGGCTACGATCATTCTGCCACTTTCGAGCCGAGCAATTTTGGCGGGGATGACCCTGATGTTTGCCAGAAGTCTTGGAGAGTTCGGCGCCACGATTATTCTGGCGGGCAATATCCCCGGACTGACCCAGACCATACCGCTTGCAATATATCAGTACACCAGCACTCCGGGAGGCGATAAAATGGCGTTGTCCCTTTGCCTTGTTTCCATCATTCTTTCTTTCGCTGTGCTTCTGATCAGCAATGCGATTAACAAGAGCATGAGTGGAAGATAGACGATGTTTCTGGAAATCAATCTAGAAAAGCGCTTTGCTGATTTCCACTGTCAATTTAATTTTGCGGTGGAGCACGATCAGTGCGGTGTTTTCGGACCTTCAGGCAGCGGTAAATCCTCTCTCATGTATATGCTCGCCGGCCTGATGCGCCCCGATCGGGGAACAATCAAGCTCAATGATACATTCCTGTTTGACTCGGACAAAAAAATCAATCTTCCGCCTGAAAAAAGGAAAATAGGGGTAGTCTTTCAGCACGCCCATCTCTTCCCCCATATGAATGTTAACAAAAACCTTTTCTACGGCCTGAATAGAACACCTGCACCCAAACGAAACATCAACCCCAAAAAGCTGATCTCAATATTACAGATTGAGCACCTTCTGCAGCGCAGCGTGACCAAGCTCTCAGGAGGAGAGCGCCAGCGGGTGGCATTGGGAAGGGCAATTCTGGCCTGTCCGGAATTGATTCTTCTCGACGAACCGTTGACCGGCCTCGACACCAAACTGAAATACCAGATCATTCCGGACCTTCGTAAGGTATTTGCAAAATTTTCGATACCAATGCTGTTCACCAGTCACGATCTGCAGGAAATGCGCATGTTAACCGAGGAAGTGCTGGTAATACGACATGGTACAATCGAAACAAAGATGCCCACCGAGATGCTGGCCAAGGCCGGCTTTGTAACCGGTGATCAGGGTTATATCAACCTTCTTGATCTTGATGATCCCGAAGATCTGGGAGATATGATCAGGTATACCTGGGGCCGGTCTTCATTAATGCTTGTCAAAACAGATAAGCCAAGAGCCGGACGCTTTACTCTCAACAGCCGGGACATTCTGTTATTCAAAAAGCATCCGGAAGCAACAAGTGCCCGCAACATGATGCCCTGTGTTATCAGAAACACCTATCAGACGGACTGGCTGGTTGGCGTGGAAATGGAATGCGAGGGCAATAGTCTGATCGCCGAAGTTGTTCCACAATCGGTAAAAGAATTGGATATTAAACCCGGTAACGAGATTATTGCAATTTTTAAGGCATCGACATTCAGACGACTCTATTAAATACGTAAACTTAAGAAACAATGGAATACTGGCATTTTTATTGACAACAGTGGCTCTTAGCAAGTTTATTACATACTAATAATGACTCAGGATTACGGTTGGATTTTAAAA
>JAQYVS010000082.1 GCA_030145365.1 Desulfofustis sp.
CAACTGACATCAGGCAACTATTTGATATCAAAGCAACATTGCCCTCGCAATGGACTTTACGTTATGTGCCTGAAAAAATGAACGCTCACTCATTTTTCCAAGACATTCCTTATAAGATGTTGGCTGGTAATTGTCAAGAAAATTAATCCGGGCAGGGCGTGATTATTCGTAGGATTTACGGGTCAGAACCTGCCGGGGTTTTGCCCCGTCGGCCGGACCTACAATTCCCTCTTTTTCCATCATCTCAATTATGCGGGCGGCCCGGTTATAACCGATTCTTAATCGTCTCTGGACCATAGATATTGAGGCCTGACCAGCTTCACAGACAAAAGCTACTGCCTCATCATAGCGATCGTCACAGTCATTTTCGGCCCCATTGTTTGTCAGGGAACTTTCCTCTTCCACCTGCTGAAGTACCGATTCATCGTAGGTAGCCTGCCCCTGTTTCTTTAAAAAACTCACCAGCTCTGCCGTTTCCTGCTCAGATATATAGGCACCATGGACCCGCTTAATCATCGCCGATCCAGGCGGCATGAAAAGCATATCCCCCATACCAAGCAGATGATCGGCTCCGGAACCATCTATAATTGTCCTGGAATCGACTTTAGATGAGACTTTAAAGGCAATTCTGGTCGGGAAATTTGCTTTGATGAGTCCGGTCAACACATCGACTGACGGCCGCTGAGTTGCAAGAATCAGGTGAATACCGGCGGCTCTGGCCATCTGGGCAAGTCTGGCAATGGCAGTCTCAACATCTTTGGAGGCAACCATCATCAGATCGGCCAGTTCATCCACGATGATCACAATATAGGGTAGTTTCTCTTCTGCACTTTCATTGTAGGAATCGAAACTTTTAACCCGCGCCTTTTCAAGCATTCGGTAGCGGCGTTCCATTTCCCTTACCGCCCAGAGCAGAGCCCTGCTGGCAAGTTTTGGCTCAACAACAACCGGGTGGAGCAGGTGGGGAATGCCTTCGTAACCGGAAAGTTCAATTCGTTTCGGATCAACCATTAAAAATCGAACGTCTTCAGGTGTCGCATTAAACAGAATCGAAGCGATGATTGAGTTGATCGCCACACTTTTACCGGCTCCTGTGGCTCCGGCAATGAGCAGATGCGGCATCTTGGCTAGATCAGCCATCGCAGGATTTCCAACAACATCAAGACCCAGTACAATCCCAAGCTTGGCTTTGTTGTTCTGAAAGCGCTCGGAGCCAAGTAACTCTCTGATGTAGACGACCTGCCTGACATCGTTTGGAATTTCAATACCCAACGCAGACTTGCCGGGAACCGAACCGACTACCCGCACCGACTGAGCTCTGAGACCTAGGGCGAGATCATCGGCCAGGCCTACAATCTTATTAATTTTAATGCCTGGTGCCGGGGCATATTCATAGGTGGTGACCACCGGACCAGGTGAAATACCCACAACCTTGCCGGAAACCCCGAAATTCTTCAGTTTCTGTTCAAGCTGTTTTGATATTTTCAGATAAATATTTTTATCGATTTTCTCAGCAACCTGATTGTTGCGGGCCAGAATTGACAAAGGCGGAAGTTTCCAATTGCCCTTAACCACCAATGCAGTTCTGAAGTCTTTGCCTTCATCAGCAGAAACCGCTGACTCTGGTAATTCCTTGACAACAGGCAGAACGGCAGACTGTGCAGGCTCCACCTCCGGTTCCGGTGCAACTGGCGCTGTCGCTTTTGGTTTTCGTGTCCTTTTAGGCCTTGATTTTGTCTTTTGAAAAACTCTGCTAAACAGGCCGATCAGCCATTTACATAATGCCTTAACCATTTGCCAGACAAGGGCCAGCAACTGATATGGCGAGAATTGGGTGGACAGCATCAGCGAAACCAGCATGATAAAAACCAAGACTAATACTGTACCAGTGCCGCCAAGTACCGAATGGATCAGACCAAATACCGTCTTGCCAAGGAAACCACCGAGTTCGACTAAATCCGCTGACCGTAGACTCAATGAAGACAGAAGTGCACAACAGGAAATAATGGCCCCGGTAAGACCTAGAGTGACCTGAGGTAACCGCTCAAAGGACATACGGGGATTAAAAAACAGGAAAGAAATCCAAGCGATAAGGGCAACCAGAAGATAGGTTCCCCAACCGGTAAAGCCAAAGAGGACCTGGGCAATGAGTCTGCCAACTTCACCACACCAATTACCTGTAGAAGAAACCTGAGCCGAAAACACGCTGATAAAGACAAATGCCGCAACAAATAAGCCAAGTACCGCGACGATTTCCTGTTTGAATCCCGGCCTGTTTTTTTTCTGAGTTTGAGCCATACGATTTACACACTCCTGCTGAAAATAGGTCAAAATTTGGTACAGGCAAGATGTACCCTCAATTAATACAAATTGCAAGCAGGCTGGGCTTTAACCCTGGTATTGCATAGAAACTCAGTACTGTGTGGAAGAAACAAAGAATGATGCCTCTGCATCGATGCCTGTTTGTCGAGGTAGGTTATGACTCCAGCTGTTGATCTTCAGCCGGATAAAAGAAGAACCAAGAAATCAGGAGGTTGAGAGGGGGTCTTTATTACCTAGAGACTGTTGGACGGCATCGAGGACGCCGTTAACAAATGCTGGAGAATCTTCTCCTCCGAAACGTTTAGCTATTTCCACCGCCTCGTTTATTACAACTTGGGCTGGCACGTCATCAGCAAACAGCAGTTCGTAAATGGATATACGAAGAAGATTGCGGTCGGTTGCAGCGATCCGCTCCAGTCTCCAATTGAGCGCGTTATCTCTGATAGCCGCATCTATGGTATCAAGGTTCTCAAGAACCCCCTGCAGCAAAGCCAGACAGTAGGGGCGCGCCTTTCTGTTAACCTGATACAGTATGGAGAATTTTTCAAAGCGTAGTTGCAGCTCATCACGATTCGAGGATTCGACGCGATCAAAGAAATCATCCTGAAAAAGAAATTGAAGCGCCGCTTCACGTGCTTTACGCCTTGTACCCATAATGTATTGCCAACCAATAAGAAAAGCCGCAGTTTCCGAAACAGATCCTGCGGCTCAATGACCATATAGTATTAGACTAATTAATCCAGAGCTTCTACGAGATTGGCCATTTCGATCGCGGCAATGGCAACCTCTGCGCCTTTATTACCTGCTTTTGTACCCGCCCGTTCAATGGCCTGTTCAATGGTTTCGGTGGTAAGTACGCCAAACAGGACCGGCACACCCGATTCCAGACCGACTTGTGCTGTTCCTTTGGACACTTCACTGACGACCACATCGAAATGCGGTGTGGCTCCACGTATCACCACCCCAAGACAGATAATAGCATCATACTTTTGTGATGCAGCAAACTTTTGGGCTATCAATGGAATTTCAAAAGCACCGGGAACCCTGACAACATCGATATCGGATTCTGTCGCGCCGGAACGGATCAGGCTGTCAAGTGCCCCTTCCAGAAGTTTTTCTGAAATAAAGGAATTAAAGCGTGAAACTACAATACCAAATTTCTTACCGTCCGCACTCAGATTTCCTTCAATGTACTGTACCATTTCAGTTATTCCTCTTGCTGAAAATTATCAAAACTTATTTTACCTGGATCAGGTGACCCATCCGATCCCGTTTACACGTCAGGTATTCTTTGTTCTCCACACCCGCCTCCATCTCAATCGGAACCCGGTCAACCACCTCGATGCCGTACCCTTCAATGCCTACAATTTTTTTAGGATTATTCGTTAGCATTCTCATTTTGGAGACACCAAGATCTCTGAGGATCTGAGCCCCGAGGCCGTAATCGCGCAAGTCGGCTTTAAAACCGAGCTTGAGATTGGCTTCAACTGTATCTACACCCTCTTCATCCTGCAGCTTATAGGCCCTGATTTTATTAACCAGGCCGATTCCTCTGCCTTCCTGACGCATATACAGGACAACACCGCTGCCCTCCTGATCTATCATCCGCATGGCTGCATGCAACTGGCCACCGCAATCACAACGGGACGAACCAAATACGTCTCCGGTCAGACATTCCGAATGTACTCGTACCAAAACCGGTTTATCAGGGTCGATTTCACCCTTGACCAGAGCCATATGTTCCATCTGGTCGACGTCGTTTGTATAGACGATGGCAGTGAATTCTTCGGCGTGTTCGGTTGGAACCCGCGCTTCTGCAGCTCGGTGAACCAGGACATCGCGGCGTATTCTATAGGCCACCAAATCGGCAATGGTGGCGATTTTTATATCATGTTTCTGGGAAAAAATTTCCAAGTCGGGCATCCTGGCCATGGTGCCATCGTCTTTCATTATTTCACAGATGACCCCGGCAGTCCGCATTTGGGCCAGTCGCGCCAAATCAATCGAACCTTCCGTCTGGCCGGTCCTGACCAGTACCCCACCGTCTTTTGCACGAAGCGGGAAAATATGCCCGGGACTGATAATATCATAGGGTGTGGCATCAGGGGCGACCGCTGCTTGTACGGTGCGGGCACGATCGGCAGCCGATATTCCGGTGGCAACTCCGGTTCGGGCTTCAATGGAAACCGTGAACCCGGTCCCAAACGGTGATTGATTATCGGAGACCATCATTGGTAATTGCAACTGGTCGACAATATCGCCGCTCAAGGTCAAGCAGATTAATCCACGGCCATATGTGGCCATAAAATTAATGGCTTCTGGAGTAACAGTCTCTGCGGCCATACAGAGGTCACCCTCATTTTCCCGGTCTTCATCATCGACCAGAATAATCATTTTACCGGCTTTTATATCTTCAATTACATCTTCTATTGGACTGACTGCCATAACAAACCCACTCAATTACAAATTGTTTTTTTAATAAAAGCCTTTTTCAGCAAGATAGCCACGGTCTATAATAGCCTGGCCATCGCCTTCATTGTCTTTTTCACCCAGAAGCTTTTCCACATATTTGCCAATAATATCTACTTCAATATTTACCTTTCCACCTTTTTTCAACGCTCCCAGTGTGGTTGCCTGCATGGTATGCGGGATGATGGATACGGAAAAAGTCCCCCGAGAACAATGGTTTACCGTAAGGCTGATACCATCAATGGTTATTGAACCCTTTTCGACTATATACCGATCAAGTTCCAACGGCACTGAAAAATTAAGGCTCGTAAAGCCTCCGTCATGCCCGCTCTCGATCAGGTTGCCGATACAATCCACGTGGCCCGAAACTATGTGACCACCCAGACGATCCGAAAGTCGCAAAGCCCGTTCCAAATTGACAGAATCACCGGCCCGTAATCTTCCCAGAGTAGTTCTGCTCAGGCTTTCAGGTGAGACATCAGTTGCAAATTTTCGTCCTTTAATGTTGTAGGCTGTCAGACATACCCCATTTACCGCAATCGATTCTCCTTCTTCAGGGTCTTCAATCTCAAATCCGGACTCGACGTCAAACGCAAGTCCTCCCTTCAACGATCTCGAACTCTTTACTATACCCCTGCCCTGGATGATTCCGGTAAACATCTATTTATTCTTCCACCCCATCCATTAATTCAGCAGCTTTGTCTCTCAATGACTTAGCAATGGACGAATGGCTATAATTGGCATGGACCGCGGCTGCAGTTTTATAGGCATCGGCCGCTTTTTGTTTTTCACCGCTGGCTATGTAGATTTCGGCCATTCGTTCCAGAACATACACCGTGTTCTGCGGATCATTATTTCTCTGATAACTGTCAAGAAGGTCAAGACAGAGATCCAGCGCCTGCCGATATTCTCCCTGTCCTTTGTGAGCCTCGATCAATTGCTTGGCAACAGAAAGAAGACTGACATGATCCCCCAGTTGTTCACAAATCTCCCAGGTTTTACGATAATGAATCACTGCCTTGTCATATTCATTTCGCAAAAGACAGGCATGGCCCAGTTGGTTGCTGGCATTTGCCGTACCTTCCGAGTTGTTTTCTTGTTCAAATCCGCGCAGAGCATTGTGTAAGGCGACGGCAGCAAGAGCAGCTTCGCCTCGCTCCACGTAACCTCGACCTTCCTCATAATCGAGCTGGGCCTGACTTTTTTTACGCTTTTCTTCTTCTGCATTGTCTGCTGGACCAATGGAATTGATATCTTGTATCGGTGTATTCATGATACCTGTTTATCCTGTATAATAGTAATTGCTTGGGCTGCCTGTTCGGCAACACTTGTTTGTACCGGGCTCCCTTGTTCCCATATCACCAGTTCTGCGCTATCGCCATGCAGCCCCATCAACTGAACCGAGGCCTCGGTGGCTTTTATTCTACCGAGCAGGCGGGCCATCTGTCCGCGTACTTCCGGCTGAGGATGATTGAGAAACTGAAACATTGAATAAAACGGTGTATTTCTGATCAGATCCGGTCGATTTTCGGCAACCTCGGCCAGCGCCCAGATGGTCTGTATTCTGGTTGAATCCGCACTTACATAGTTTAGCAGATACTTGGCAAAGGCGCCAAAAATATCGGGCCTGGCAGCGATCACTGAGCCGATCGTTTCAATCATTCCCCAAGGAGTGGCAGCCGAATCGGAGCAGGCCTCGAAAAGTCGATGCAGTAATTCTGAAACCTGACCTGGATCTCTGGTTGCTACCCGAGCACAGACCCTGCCGAGCAACCATGCAACTTTCCACCGGTTCTCTTCCAGAGGGTCATAGAGCATTCGCTGTAAGAGCCGAAGGGTTTTCCTATCATCGAGGCACAACCCCACCAGTCGATCCTCATCACCATCGCCAACAAGTTCCTTTATCAGCCGCTTATTGGCCTTCTGTCTCTGGTGATTCTTTGCTGGAGCGGGCTCCACCGGTGGAGGAGTAAACCCGTGAGCCTGGGATACTTGCTGTACTTCCTGCTCTTTTTTATGCTGCAGCCGATCA
>JAQYVS010000119.1 GCA_030145365.1 Desulfofustis sp.
TTTTAAAAAACTGACATAGTTGTTGATGGCCCGCAGCGGTGCCTGAAGATCGTGCGAGACCACATGCGTATATTGTGAAAGCTCCGAATTGGCCTCTTTCAGCTCGGCGGCTTTGAATTTAAGTTCTCGATGCGCTTTTTGAAGGGCCTCCTCCGCCTTTTTGCGCCCTGTGAGGGCGATGTTTTCTTTAAACAAGATTACAATTACGATAAATAAAAGTCCCGCCGAAAAGATGATAAGCAGAATCGAAGAACGGGACAAAAGGTTATCAAGGTCGTTTTTCTCGGATGTGATATCATAATAAATTTCAAAAGCACCCAGGAATGCACCGGCGTTCATAATCGGCACATAGGTTTCGACAACATCGGAAGGTACAATTTGCCCTTCCAGTGTTTCTTTGTTTTTTTGTACCATCTTGGTGAAAACATTTCCACCGGCAATAATTTCATGAAAATATTTCTCTTCATTAATCATTCCAATATCTTCAGGGTCGGAAGAAAATATGATTTCACCGGATTTGGAAAAGATTTTCAGTTTTTGCAAATCCAGGTCTTTTTTAATTGTGTCTACTTCATCCAAAAAATCAGCCTTCAGCCCTGTTTTATTTATGTGGGTATGGTCGAGAAATACCATGGACTTCAAGTGAGATGCGGCACGTATTGCACTTTTTTTGGTACTTTCAATCAGCAGGTTGGTAAACGAGGGGGATATGACCAGTAGCATAGAAGCGGGCAGCACCGTCGCAAGTATGACTGAGACAATTAAAATATTTCTCAATGCTTTCTGGCGCAGTATATTATACTCGCTCAATGTTTTGATTATTTTTCGCATGGCCTTTTAATCCAATTCTGACAACCACCCGCTTGATGGATTTACATCAAGCGCTATGTGTTTCCGGAAGGGTAACATAAAATCTACTGCCCTTATCGGAGTTTGACTCCAGACGAATGGTGCCCCCCAACGTGCTAGTTGCTTTCTTGACAATTGCAAGGCCAATGCCGCATCCTTTATAATTCTTGCGGGTGTGGAGCCGCTCGAACACCCGAAAAATTTGTTCGTGGTAGCGGCTGTCGATACCGATTCCATTGTCGCTTACCAGGAATTCAAAATGCCCGTCATTTTGGGTGCGCCAGCTGAGCTCGACCAGGATTTCGGGCGAATTATTGAACTTGACGGCATTTTCAATGAGATTCTGGAAGATCTGCCGGAGCATGACCGCATCCGCCTCGATGGTCGGCCAATCGTCGGATATTTTAATTTTTGCATTGGCGGGCAGATAAAGGGAATTGATAATCTCCTGCACTAAAGTACCACAGTGAATGCTTTCAAAGGAAGTGCCTCCCCGGCCGATGCGGGACAGTTCCAAAAGCCCCTGAACCAGTTCATTGGCTTCATGGACCGCCCGGCCAAGGGCCTCCAGATGCTCTTTTTGCTCGCCTGCAAGGCGTGAGTCCATATCCTCCTGGATAAAGTTGGCATAGTTATTTATGGCTCGAAGCGGCGCCTGCAGATCGTGGGCCACAACGTAGGCATATTGCGATAGCTCCTCGTTGGCTTTTTCAAGTTCAGCTGTTCGCTCGGCAACCCTGTTTTCAAGTCCTGCATTGGCTGCAACCAGTTCTGCCTCTGCGCGCTTGAGGACGGTGATGTTATGAACGAATGGGCGAAATACGAATAAATAAAGCACCGGGGAAAGCAACGTGATCAGCATAGCGGAATCAAATATCGCCTCGAACCAAAACGGAGCATTTGGCAATAAATGGAGGAAAAACATCACAAACGCTTCAACTGTAAATACACACAATGCGAGAATGGTCACGAGACGAACAGGAGATTGGCGATGGATGAATTTCATTCGCGGCGAGAGTTGTTCGGGGGATTTTCCCGAACTAGCCAATTGGCTCGAAAAGAAGCGGTTCATGACCGTGTCTCCTTACGGTTCTG
>JAQYVS010000138.1 GCA_030145365.1 Desulfofustis sp.
GCAAGTCTGAGTCCGAGTCCAATCAGCATAGTACCGCTGATCCGGTCGATCCAGGTGATGGTCTTTGGGTGAGAGCGCAACCAGGTGGACAAAATACCGGCGAAATAACCAATCGGTCCTTTGACGAGAAAGGTCAGCAGCGCAAAACTTACACCCAAAGCAAACAATTGGCTTGTTGGATGTTCCACGGTGGAAGGGATAAACTGCGGCAGAAAAGCAAAATAGAAGATCGTCACGTGGGGATTTGAAATATTTGAAAAAGCCCCCGTGAAGAATAACTTTTTTGATGAGACTCGTCGTGTGGAATCCAGGTCCAGGCGATTAGATTTGCTGAAAATGAGGCGCACCCCTAAATAGAAGAGATACACTGCACCGATGGTTTTTAATACGGTGAAAAGTGATGCTGACGCCATCAGTAAAGCACCCAGGCCAAGTGCGGCAAGGATTGAATGCCCCAACAGGCCGACGCTGACACCGGAAGCGGTGATTATTCCGGCTCTGGAGCCCTGGGTAACGGCCCGGGACATTACCAGAAGAAGATCTTGGCCGGGAGTAATAATCACGACCAGTGATGCCAGTGTAAATAAGATGAGTTGAGTTGTTTCCATCTTTTGTTCCCTAATAATTTTCTAATCGACACTTCTCATGCTTTCAGCGACAGGAATGGATAATTGAACGTAAAACCATGCTAAATGCAATGCGTAAGCCAAAGTTAAAGAAAAAGAACATGAATTATGATGTTCATATCGAAGATGTCGATGGTTTCACACCAGGTAATGATTCTGTCATCCACATAATTGATCTGCTCTTTAAACAAAATGCAGGTCTCTTTTCCATCGCTTAGTCAAATATTTAATCATTGTAAGTTTTTGTTGGCTTGTACCCTGATTTTGCTGGAGCCTTTCAATAAAAAATAAAATGATTACTACTATATCCTGATCCAATATGGGTGTGGGAGGGGTCTTGCTTCAGTAAGACTGATTAAAATAAAAGATAAGAGGAGTATCAGATGAGCAATCTAGTTGTACTTGGTTTCGACGATGAAACAACCGCCTTTGAAATGCGGGCAGAACTGGCCAAAATGCAGAAGGACTATCTCATTGAGATGGAAGATGTGGTTGTTGTGACTAAAGATGATAGTGATAAGGTCAAATTGCACCAGGCAATGAATCTCACGGCCTCTGGCGCTGTCGGGGGCAGTTTCTGGGGCCTGCTGATTGGAACCCTGTTTCTCAATCCGTTGGCTGGTGCTGCCATTGGAGCGGGTGCCGGTGCCTTGAGTGGCAAGCTAGCCGATCTTGGGATTAACGATAAGTTCATGAAAGATCTTGGTGAAACCCTGAAACCTGGAACTTCCGCCCTCTTTGTGCTTGTACGCAAGTCAACACCTGATAAGGTTCTTGAAGGTATCAAATCGTTCAAGGGAACGGTAATTCAGACATCATTGACCAAAGACAAGGAAGACGAACTGCGCAAAGTTTTGGAAGCGTAACTGCACCAAGTCGTATACACAAGCATTAACACAAAGGCGGGGCTTTCAAAGGCCCCGCCTTTGTCGTTTATAGCGTATCATTCAGATCTCCCTAAATGAGATTTGCCATTGCATTGCTGGATTTTCTTACGTAAATAACGTATTTTGAAAACTGGTACGACACCAAACAAGTCTGAACAAGAATTCCCACTGATAGGAATGAAGGAGAATAAGCATGCCCGTTTATAACCGGGATGACTTTAGAGATAATTGCGGTTTCGGATTGATTGCCCATATGGACGGAGAGCCGAGCCACCGACTGGTTCGTACGGCGATCAGTGCCCTGGATCGGATGGATCATAGGGGAGCAATCGGAGCAGATGGTAAAACCGGAGACGGTTGTGGTCTGTTGCTTCAAAAACCGGACACCTTTTTTAAGGCAGTGGCTGAGGAGCAGGGCTGGAACCTGAGCAGCAGGTATGGCGTTGGTATGGTTTTTCTCGGCCACGGCTCAGATAAACTGAAACGAGTGCAAACCGTCTTCGATGAAGAACTTGCGGCGGAGACGCTGTCCATTGCAGGCTGGCGTAAGGTTCCCATTGATGCTTCGGTTCTTGGTGCAATTGCCAGAGATTCGCTGCCGGTTATCATGCAGGTTTTTGTTAACGGTCAATATGGCTGGGGACCACGTGATTTTGAGCGCAGGCTGTTTATGGTCCGCAGAAGAATAGAAAAACGTATTATCGATGATCCTGATTTCTATATTCCCTGTCTTTCCAATTTGGTGATGATTTATAAAGGTCTCTGCCGGCCAGGTGATCTGCCGCAGTTTTATCGAGATCTCGGTGATTTGAGAATGCAGGCAGCAAGCTGTCTATTCCATCAGCGTTTTTCAACCAACACCTTACCACGATGGCAGTTGGCTCAACCGTTTCGTTACCTGGCTCACAATGGCGAAATCAATACCATCAGCGGCAACCGTCATTGGGCCCGGAGCCGATCCTATAAACTTCAGTCGCCGTTGCTTCCGGACATGCAGGAGGCCGCTCCTTTCGTTTCGACTGAGGGGTCAGACTCTGCCTCGCTTGACAATATGCTGGAGACCTTGCTGGCCGGCGGTATGGATCTGTTCCGTGCCTTTCGGCTCCTGATTCCACCGGCCTGGCAGAATCACCCCCAGATGGATGAAGATTTACGGGCCTTTTATGATTTTAACTCGATGCACATGGAACCGTGGGACGGTCCGGCTGGAATCGTCATGAGCGACGGTCGTTTTGCCGCCTGCGGACTTGATCGCAACGGGCTTCGACCGGCCCGTTATGTGATTACTCGAGATCGCCTGATAACCCTGGCGTCGGAAATCGGTATCTGGGATTACACCCCCGACGAAGTTGTTGAGAAGGGCAGAGTCGGGCCGGGAGAACTACTGGTAGTTGATACGATGAACGGTCGCCTGTGGAGTTCCTGGGATATTGATAATGAATTGAAAGCCAGGCACCCGTACCGTGAGTGGCTGCAGCGCAGCTGTCAATGTCTGGTGCCCACTGAACAGCTCGATGAAGACAAAACGGGGAAACGTTCACTGTCCGATGATAAGCTGCTGGCCTATCACAAGCTGTTTGGGTATTCGATGGACGAGGCTGATCAGGTACTCAGGGTGTTTGGCGAGACCGGACGTGAACCGGTCGCATCCATGGGAGACGATACACCGATTGCCGTCCTGTCTCACAAACCACGGCTGCTGTTCGATTATTTCAGGCAGAAGTTTGCCCAGGTCACCAACCCGCCGATAGATCCTTTGCGGGAACAGCATGTTATGTCACTCGCCACCTGTATCGGCAGAGAGCAAAATGTCTTCGACGAAACCATGGGACATGCCAATCGTGTCCTATTCCAGTCGCCGGTTCTCGTCTACAGTGATCTCGAGCAATTGAAAAATCTCGATGACGAGCATTATCGTTACACCATAATTGACCTGAATTACCAGGTCTCCGAGGGATTGGAATCGGCCCTGAAGCGTGTGGTTCAGACTGCGGTGGAGCAGACCAGGCAAGGGGTGGTACTGATCATCTTATCTGATCGTAACATTGGCCCGGATACTTTGCCGATACCGGCTGCAGCTGCTGTTGGCGGGGTTCAGACTGCTCTTGCTGAAAACAATCTACGCTGCGATGCAAATATCATCATAGAAACGGCAGAGGCTCGAGATCCGCATCATTTTGCCGTTCTGATCGGGTTTGGTGCTACGGCTGTGTATCCCTATCTGGTCTATGAGACGCTGGCTCAAATGGTTGATAACAAGACCATTAAACTGCCCCTGCGCCAGGTCATGATCAACTACCGGACTGGTATAAACAAGGGTTTGCTGAAAATCATGTCGAAGATGGGTATCTCAACGATTTCCTCATATCGCTGCGCCCAGCTTTTCGAGGCCCTTGGATTGTCAGATGATGTGGTCGATCTCTGCTTTAGAGGTGTGACCAGCAGGATAGCGGGAGCCGATTTTACTGATATTATGACAGACAGTATCAATCGGGCAAAAAGGGCCTGGAAGGCTCATCTGGTGTTAAACGCCGCCGGATTGTTCAAATATATCCATGGTGGAGAGTATCACGCCTACAACCCTGATGTCGTTACAACTCTGCAGAAGGCTGTGCGGAGCGGGCGACAGGATGAGTATAATCGTTACGCCGAGTTGGTCAATAATCGTCCGGTATCCAGCCTCAGAGATCTGTTGCGTCTGAAACCGGCTGAGAAGCCAATTTCACTTGAAGAGGTTGAACCGGAAGAAAATTTTTATCCTCGATTTGATTCAGCAGCCATGTCTATCGGGGCGCTGAGCACTGAAGCCCATGAGGCCCTGGCTGTAGCAATGAACAGGATCGGCGGCCACTCAAACAGCGGTGAGGGGGGTGAGGATGCCTCGCGTTTCAACAGTGAACGGGTCTCAAAAATCAAACAGGTTGCATCCGGCAGGTTCGGGGTTACCCCTCAATACCTGATGAGTGCTGAAGTGATCCAAATCAAGATCGCCCAGGGGGCAAAACCCGGTGAGGGTGGGCAGCTTCCCGGCCATAAAGTAACAGCGACGATTGCTAAACTGCGCCATTCAATGCCCGGCGTGACACTGATTTCACCGCCACCCCATCATGATATCTACTCAATTGAAGATCTGGCACAGCTGATATTTGATCTTAAGCAGATCAACCCGGAAGCCCTGATTTCTGTGAAACTGGTTTCCGAACCGGGGGTTGGAACCATCGCCACAGGGGTTGCCAAGGGCTATGCCGATATGATAACGATTTCCGGCTACGACGGAGGCACCGGCGCCAGCCCGTTGACTTCTGTAAAGTATGCAGGCAGCCCGTGGGAACTGGGACTGGTGGAAACGCACAGGGCACTCGTTGAAAACGGTTTGCGGCATAAGATTCGATTGCAGGTTGATGGCGGCTTGAAGACTGGACTTGACATCGTTAAGGCGGCAATTCTGGGCGCCGAAAGTTTTGGCTTCGGAACGGCTCCTCTGATTTCCCTGGGCTGTAAATATCTGCGTATCTGTCATCTGAACAATTGCGCAACCGGCGTTGCCACTCAGGATGAAACCCTGCGGCGTGACCATTTTAAGGGGCTTCCCGAAATGGTCATAAATTATTTTCAATTTCTAGCGACGGAAACAAGGAACTGGCTGGCTATGCTTGGAGTGAACAAACTCACCGACTTGATTGGTAGAACCGATCTGCTGGAGATCGTTGAAGGTGAAAACGACAAGCAGCGTAAGCTTGATTTAACGGATTTGCTGGTTGTTCCAAAAGTAGCTGATACTACTTCTCTGTGTAACAGCCAGCGTAATCATCCCCATGACAAAGGGGCACTGAATCTCAAACTGTCCGAGCAATATGAGACTGCCGTTGCAGATAAAAGCGGTGGCAGGGGGTATGCGTCGATCTGCAATACCGATAGATCTGTCGGGGCCAGATTGTCCGGTAACATAGCAGCCCTGCATGGAGATAGAGGAATGGATGGTTCCCCGATTACCATCGAAATGCAAGGAACCGCAGGACAGAGTTTCGGGGTGTTCAACGCCGGCGGATTGAAACTGGCTCTTACCGGAGACGCCAATGATTATGTCGGTAAAGGGATGGCAGGCGGAATGCTGGTGATTCGGCCGCCCGCTGGAGTGTCGTATAAGTCCCACGAGTCAGTCATCATTGGCAATACCTGTCTCTATGGTGCAACCGGAGGCAGGCTCTACGCCGCCGGGAAGGCCGGTGAGCGCTTTGCGGTACGTAACTCCGGAGCTCGGGCTGTAGTTGAAGGGATTGGCGATAACGGCTGTGAGTATATGACTGGTGGTGTAGTGACGATATTGGGTAAAACGGGTATCAACTTCGGTGCTGGTATGACAGGCGGGTTCGCATATGTTTTTGATGAGTTCGATGACTTTAGCGAAAAAGTTAACCCCGAGCTGGTTGATGTGTTGCCGGTGATAGATTTCAACCTGCTCAGAGAACATCTGCGGGGTATTGTAAGTGCTCATTTGAATGAGACCGGAAGTGAGCGGGCAGAGGTGATCCTGGATGACTTCGTCAGCTATTGTGAACGGTTTAAGCTCGTCAAACCGAAGGGAATGCAAGTGGATGATCTTTTGGGTAAGCGAGGTCGGTCGGCCACTGAACTTCTGATGACGACCCAATAACTGGGAAAAGGATAAAGCAATGGATCAGAATGTATTCCAGTTTCTGGAAGTTGAACGAGTTGAACCGCAGAAGCGTTCAATAAAAACGCGAAGAAATTCGTTTGTTGAGATATACCGCCTGTTCAATGAAAATCAGGCCCGTATGCAGGCCGACCGCTGTTTGGGGTGTGGTATTCCGTATTGCGAATGGAAGTGTCCAGTTCATAACTATATCCCGGACTGGCTGAAACTGGCCGGCGAAGGAAGGATTATCGAGGCGGCTGAACTCTGTCATCTCACCAACAGCCTGCCTGAAGTTTGTGGAAGGGTTTGCCCCCAGGATTGTCTTTGCGAAGGGGCCTGCACCCTGTATGAAGAGTATGGAGCGGTTACCATCGGCAGTGTTGAGAAATACATCGTAGACACTGCTTTTGAGATGGGCTGGCAGCCGGATCTATCCCGGGTTGAGCCAACCGATAAAAAGGTTGCAGTTATTGGAGCCGGGCCGGCAGGTCTCGGTTGTGCCGATGTCCTGATACGAAATGGAGTAAGCCCCGTTGTTTTTGATCGTTATCCGGAAATAGGTGGATTGTTGAGCTTTGGTATCCCGGATTTTAAACTAGAAAAAGAAGTGATGGTGCGGCGCCGGGAGGTGTTCTCGAAGATGGGCATCGAGTTCCGGCTCAACACCGAGATAGGAACAGATATCAGCCTCGATGGCCTTATTAACGATTATGATGCTGTATTCATCGGTACTGGGGCTTACACTTCGATACGGGGCGGATTTGATAACGAGGAAAGTCACGGTGTCTATGATGCTCTGCCATACCTGATCGGTAATATTTGTCACGAACGGAACTATGAGTATGGTCAGCATGAATACGTTTCTTTGGCCGATAAACGGGTTGTGGTATTAGGGGGCGGTGATACGGCTATGGATTGTGTTCGCACAGCCATACGCCAGGGTGCTGCAACGACGATCTGTGCCTACCGAAGAGATGAGAATAATATGCCGGGCTCAGCCAAGGAAGTAACCAACGCTCGTGCCGAAGGAGTTGAGTTTCAGTGGAACCTGCAACCGCTGGCAATCGAGGTTGATTCTGAAGACCGGGTCACTGGCGTAAAAATGATACGGACTGAAATGGGAAAAGCTGATGATTCGGGACGCAGGAGGCCGGAGATCGTACAAGGTTCCGAGCATGTGATTGAGGCTGACGCTGTCATCCAGGCCTTTGGTTTCAGATCTGATCCGACCGGATGGTTGAGTGAATGCGGAGTTGAACATGATGAAAGAGGCAGAGTCAAGGCCTCGGTTTCCGGGCAAAGCAGTCATCAGAAGGTCTTTGCCGGTGGTGACGTTGTTCGCGGTTCTGATCTTGTCGTGACCGCCATTGCCGATGGCCGCAATGCAGCCGAAGCAATCATCGATTTCCTGGATGTCTGATTCAAATCTGATACGATGGATGTGACCTCGATGTGGTTATTTCTTGTCTGGCATCGGATAGCAGTTTAAAAACTCTTTCAGATGATCGATTTCTTCTAATCTGCCGAAGACCGTAATAATATCTCCGGGTTGAATCATGTGGCTGCCGCGGGGAATGATGATTTTGCTCTCCCGTTTAATAGACACCAAGGTAACATGCTCGGGCAGCGGCAGATCCTTTACCATGACGTTACAGCAGGAATCATCCTCGTTAAGAACAAACTCGACAAATCCAGTTTCCGTAGAAGATCGTAAGGTGGTTTGTTCTTCTTCCAGTTTTCCTCGCTGTTTACGGACAATACCGACATCATAGGCCCGCAGGATATCGCTACGGCTGATTGAACCGACCAGACGCATGGATCCGTCCCGGGAAATAACCGGCAGCCGCGCCAGATCACGCGGCGACATTTTTTGTATTGCAACCCAGATCGGTTCATCGGGAAAAACCGCGATCGGTCCTTCAATAGCCAGATCAGCAACTTTCATATTCCGTGGATCGAATGTATCAGTTGATTGCGCCCGATGGACGTCTTGCAGGGTGATGATGCCCCAGAGTTTCTTTCCTTGAGTTACAACTGGAAATCCGATGAGATGGGTTTCCTGGAAAAGCGCCATCAATTCGGCAATTGGTTTATCTTTGTCGATGGTTACCACCCGGGTGCGCATAACTTCTTCGACTTTAACACCCTGCATGATATCCATATCCCTGCCTTCAAAAAAGCGGATGCCACGTTTGGCAAGTTTGAGGGTATAGATCGATTCGGGATGGAGCCATTGGGCAAAATAGGTGGCAGCGACTCCTGCGACCATCAAAGGCAGGATCATAAGGTAGTCGTTGCTCATCTCAAAGACGATGAGCATCGCTGTCAGTGGTGCCCGGGCTGTAGCGCCGAACAGAGCAGCCATCCCAACCAGTGCATACGCTCCGGCTCCACCGGCTACTTCAGGAAAGTAATGTTCCAGAACAAGACCGAAACAACCACCGAGCATTGCACCGATGAAAAGCGATGGTGCAAAGACACCGCCTGAATTACCTGATCCCAAAGTAAAGGAAGTAGCCAGAGGCTTCAAAAAGATAAGCAGCAAGAGAATCCAGAAGGAGGCATCTTCGAGCAGCACTTTTTCAATAAAATGAAACCCGGAGCCGTACATGTACGGCATGAATATCCCCTCGGAACCGGGCAGGTACATAAACAGCATACCAGTGACGCCGAGCAGGGCCGCTCCGACAGCCGGTTTGAAGAGCTGGGGAAAATCCCAGTTGTCGAACACGATCTCGGCCCGGTTGAGCATCCTGATGAACATGATTCCAACAAGAGCGGATAAAAGCCCCAGAACCAGATAGAATATCAGTGATACCGGAGAAACCAGGGAATGGATCGGAATTGCAAACGCAGGCTGTGATCCGAGAAAAAATCTGCTGACTATTGATGATGAAACTGCCGCAATTACCACGTTTCCAAATGAGCGTACCTGCAAATTGCACATCAGGACTTCAATTGCAAAGACTACTCCGGCTATCGGGGCGTTGAACGTGGCAGCAATCCCCGCAGCAGCACCGCATCCCACCAGATTTCTGATCCGGTCGTCTGAAAGCCGCAGAACCTGACCGATACTCGAGCCAAGGGCGGAACCCACCTGAACGATGGGACCCTCTCGTCCTGCCGAGCCACCCGTACCGATGCAGAGGGCCGAGGCAAGAATTTTTGCTCCGGCAACCCGTGCCCGAATCCTGCCGCCTCGGAGAATGAGAGCCTGCATGACTTCAGGGACACCATGCCCTTTAGCTTCTTTGGCAAAAAGAATTAACGGCCCGACGAGCAAGCCGCCGATTATTGGAACAATGAGATAGACAAAGTTGCCCAGTGACGGTAATAGATCGGGAAGAACTTGATAACCAAGATGTTGAATAAAGCCGATCAGCTTAATAAAAATAACTGCCGCCAGTCCGGTTCCCGCTCCTATGCCAACGGAGAGAATCAGTAATAACAAACCAACCGGAGGGGAAAGCCGGTCGATATATTTGCTCAGAGCGGTCTGTTTGAGTGTCATAAAGTAGGGTTTATTAAAACGGTCACTGCTCAAGATTCTGAGCCACGTCTTTCATTAATTCAAAAACAATACAATCTAGCAAGCCCTGTATGATATTGCCACCAGAAGTTTTTTCTGGTCCTATAGTTGATCAGGTTAATGCAAAAGTATTTCGTGCTTCCTGGCGCAGTGCCATATCGATGATAACCAATGCTGCCATTGATTCGACAATCGGCACTGCACGGGGTACAACACAGGGATCGTGCCGGCCTTTTGCGGCCAGAGTTACCGGTTTTCCCTGGTAGTCAACCGTTTGCTGGGGAAGTGATATTGTTGCCGGAGGCTTAAAGCCGACACGGAAGAAAATGAACTCTCCATTGGAAATACCGCCCTGGATACCCCCTGAATTATTGCTTAGAGTACCCATTTTTTCATCCTTCATCGTAAAAGGATCATTATGCTCAGACCCTTTCAGGGTCGTGCCTTTAAAACCGGAGCCAAGTTCAAAGGCCTTGGTCGCTGGAATTGCAAGCATGGCCTGAGCGAGTTTTGCTTCGAGCTTATCATATACCGGTTCGCCGAGTCCGGCAGGTACGTTTCGGATGATGCAGGAAACCGTGCCGCCTGTCGAATCACCGGCTTCTTTCAGAGCCATTATCAGTTCATGCATCTGTTTTGAAGCATCGGGGTCTGGGCAGCGCAAATCGGTCTGATCTACTACTTCTCTGGTAATGCCTTCTTGAGTCACCGGAGCTGCGTGGTAGGGGCCGACGGAGCTGACCCAAGCGACAATTTCGATTCCATATTTTTCTGTCAGGATTTTCTCGGCAATCGCCCCGGAAGCAACGGTACCGATTGTTTCCCTGGCACTGGATCTGCCCCCGCCAGAGGAGGCTTTGATCCCATATTTAGCCATATATGTGTAATCAGCATGTGACGGTCTGGGGATTGAATTCATATCGCCGTAATCTGAAGGCCGCTGGTCTTGGTTATTGACCTTCAAGGCAATGGGACTGCCGAGAGTGACACCGTTCTCAGTGCCTGATAAAATGCTCACCTGATCTTTTTCTTTGCGATCAGTTGTCAGTTGTGATTGACCCGGGCGTCTTCTGGCAAGCTGTTTCTGGATGTCTTGTTCTTTGAGGTGCAAGCCGGGAGGAGAACCATCAATAACGACTCCCACTGCTTTACAATGGGACTCCCCAAAAGTTGATATACGAAATAGCGTTCCTAGATTACTTGACATATGTTCTCCGTTGGCTCAGTTCTCGTGTTGATTGTCTCAGTGTAATCACCGAAACGCAATCGGCAACACTTTGAGCGCGGTTTCTCAGATTTAGATTATCATAGAGTACATGATACATTGGCAAATTCTCATCCCTAAACGCCAAGAATTCTCTTGAGACAAGTATTTCGATAGTAAGACTTTGATAAGGATTGAACCTGGTGTTTCAAGTTACGGCCGGGAAGAGAGATAAAAGATCAATAGTTTGAAGTGACGCTGTTACTTTTTCTGTGTTCGCCTGCAATCAGTTCTTTTGAACATTTCTTGCAATCAATTTATTTGCTGCATGAAGATGTTGGATTCCTCCGGCATGATCATCTTGAAACGTGTAAGTTTTCGCCAAAATAATATCCCACTCTGAATACATGGTGTATAGCTCACCCTCTTGAAACATTCCTACACACAATTCTGTAAGGTCCGGAGGTGGAGGAATTTCATCCGTGAACACGGTGATAGCGTTGAATCCATGCAATTTCGTGTGGTCCTTGAATTTCTGGATTAATTGCTCCCAATGCCTCCGTTCCACAAAATGCAGGCAACCGTGAGCTATAATGAGATCATAGTCTATCGGGATGTTGAATGTGGTCATATCCGCAACTGCTGTTTGTATGGAAAGATTCTCCTGCTCTGCCAAAGTGTTCAGTTTATGTATGCCCGCCTGAGACAAATCTATGGCGGTGACATCAAAGCCTGCACGGGCCAGCGGAATAGCATTTCGGCCATCTCCACAGCCGAGATCTAGTATCTTTGCACGAGAAGGAAGCATTGGTATTAAATCAAATATCTCCTGACTGACATCACCAAAACTCTTTGCTTCGAGGTCAGCGTAGGTTGTTTCCCAAAGGGGCTTTGTCATACGTCACCATTGGTTTAAATCGTCATCATTTCGAATAGTCTCACGTTGTACGTATGTCTAAAAGTAAAGTCAACAGAGCCCTAACAGCCATAACGGATAGAATAGTTAGGGTTGTTTCGGGCAACCTTCGAATTGACAGAATCGTTAGTGAGATATCCCACAGGCAAACCAAAGCTGATGAGAATCACCTATTAAATATTAAATTCAGGCAGAATATGTCGAGAATGAGGTTAAAGCGGCCTGCAATCCATAGTTAGTTTGATGCCCTGGATACGCGTTTCGGGCTCGAGTTTGAATAAATTGGGCCTTTAAGCTCTGGCGGTTTTGGTTGTGGTGAAGGCTTGATGACAACCGGCGGACGATAAAAGGTATATCCGGCACGCCCCCAGGATCGACGCTCTCTTTTTGCCACCTCGATTCTCGTCTGAGCACGGAGCCGCTCGATCTCAAGTTCATGTGATCGGTCCTCTGCTCTCAACCGGTCGGCATATTGGCGGTCCCGCCAATAGTCATCGGATGTTACTGGATTCATCTTTCTGCCGTAGAATTGTTGTTGTTGAATCGCTCGGAGCTGTTCGCCAGAGCAGCCGGCATAACTGACGGGATCACATGACCAGGCCTGAGCTGCTGCAATCAGGACGAGAGTAATTGTTAAGTAGAGCGTTTTCATAGTTTTATCTCCTGCTGTAGTTGCCACCAGTGCAATAATATGTAATATAATGCGTTTGTTTCAACACTGCAAAACCGACATGCAAAAATAGTTTTGATACGGCAGATCGGGATGAGCCGCTATTCTCCTTCTGCCATTGTTTTGTGGTTATTGCCTTTAGTCGCATGTTGCGTGCTTTCCCACAGGTACATACCATTACCGGTACGGACAATGATCTTGAATTGTCTGCTAAAAATATAAATTGCCACCATCAACGTTTCATTGGAGATAAAACGTGAAGAAAATTGTTTTAGTAACCTATAATCCTGAGATGATGTGTTTTGGCCATGTGCTCCTGTATGCTTTGGATTTTGAAGAAAAAGGGTATGAGGTGAAAATAGTAATAGAAGGAGGGGCTGTGAAACTTGTGTCGGCCTTTACCGCCACTGATGCACCATTTGCTGCCCTGTATCAAAAAGTAAAGGAACACGGCCTGATCGACTGTGTCTGTAAGGCCTGCTCCGCGAAACTCGGCAGCATAGACGACGCCAAAGCTCAGGGACTGCCAGTGGAAGGCAACTTAATGGGGCATCCATCAATTGAAGAATATCTCGAGCAGGGATTTGAGATTATAACATTTTAAAATATACATGGTTCACTGGATACTATCTCAATGGAATTTCCCGATTTACTGCAACAGAAACAAAAAATGATCGATCTGTTTTCCTACGGGAAAATGATCGATCAGAATTCTGTGAGCGTCATCGCTTCGCCGTATCGTATCTGCCCGCTGGGCGCCCATATTGATCACCAGGGCGGCCCGGTGCTCGGCATGACTATAAATGCTTGTACATTAATGGCTTTTCACTCCGTAGACGACGGACAGGTAAAGTTGCACAGCAATAATTATCCTGGCAAAGTCAGTTTCGACTTAAACGATATCTCAGAATCCACCGGCAGCTTCTGGGGGATCTACCCCAGAGCGGCTGCTTTGGCACTCAAAGAAAACCACTCACTTGAGCATGGAATTACCGGGCTGCTGGACGGAATGCTGCCCGGCTGCGGATTAAGCTCTTCAGCATCGGTGTTGCTGGCCTATATTCATGCGTTCGCTTCGGCAAACACCCTTGATTTGTCCGCCTGGGACTACGTGAATCTTACCCGCCGTGCTGAAAACAAATACATCGGCCTCAATAACGGAATACTCGATCAAACCTCCATCGTTTTCGGGAAAGAGAATCATCTTCTCCATATCGACACAGTCGAAAAGACGGTAACTGAAATGGAGGACAAGCGGGGAAAAAAGGAATATCGGCTTATCGTCGCTTATTCCGGATATTCCAGGGAACTGACAACCTCAGGCTATAATTCCCGGGTCGATGAATGTCGACTGGCAGCCGGCGAGCTTTCCCGGTTTGCCGGAACACCCATCGCGACACAGCTCTCGGATGTGGATAAAAAGATTTATGAACAATACGGTGGAGCTCTGGAACCGCACATTCAGCGGCGGGCAAACCATTTTTTCAATGAATCACAACGGGTTATGGACGGCTCAAAGGCTTGGAACAATGGCGATATTGAAGCATTCGGCCGATTGATGAACGAGTCTTGTAAAAGCTCAATTGAACAATATGAATGCGGAGTACCCGCCGTCTGCGATCTGCAGCAGGTTGTCAGTGAGGCCGAAGGTGTATTTGGTTCCAGGTTTATGGGCGGGGGCTTTGGCGGCTGTGTCGTTGGTCTGGTAAAGTCATCTCATGCGGCCAGGGCCGTCGAGGATATCCAGACGGCCTATCGTCAACTGCACCCGGAGGTGGCGGAACAGGCCATGGTTTTTCTGGGAAAATCGGACGATGGGGTGCGCTTTATATGAATGCAATTCTTCTCTGTGCCGGATTTGCCACCCGGATGTACCCATTGACCAGGAATTTTCCCAAACCCCTGCTGCCCGTTGGTGATCGTCCGGTTCTTGACTACCTGATGGACCAGATAGCCGAATTGCCTGAAATCAGCAAGGTGCATCTTGTCAGTAATGCAAAATTCTATGATCATTTTCTGCTCTGGCTGGAAAACCATCGCAGTCATGGAACCTACGGTTCTCTGAGGATACAGGTTCACAACGATGGCTGTTTGGAAAACGATAATCGGCTGGGTGCTGCCGGTGATCTGAACCTGGCCCTGCAGAGTATCGATAACCCTGGAAAGATCATTGTTTCCGGCGGTGATAATATTTATCAGTTCAGCCTGGCACCATTGTGGGGAGATTTTATCCGGGACAAAGAGCACAGGGTCGTTGCGCTTGCCGAAAAAGATATAAGCAAGCGTCAAAAAACCGGGGTATTGGAATTTGCAGACAATGACAGGGTTGTTCGGCTACATGAGAAACCGGAAAAGCCTTCTTCCCAATGGGTCTGCCCTCCACTTTATTTCTTTCAGGATTCGGTCCGGGAATCCTTGGATGAATTTCTGGCGAGCTCAGCAAATCACGATGC
>JAQYVS010000172.1 GCA_030145365.1 Desulfofustis sp.
ACTTGTTTCAATAACCAGGCTAGAACTATGACAACCAGCACAGATATTCCTCAGGCAGATAAAGTCGTCGATTTCATTCGACAGATCGTCACCGAAGATCAGAAGAATGGAAAACATCCGGTTCCGGTGACCAGATTTCCCCCCGAACCCAACGGGTTTTTACATATTGGTCATGCTAAATCGATCTGTTTGAATTTTGGAATCGGCGAAGAATATCTGGGCCGGTGTCATCTTCGGTTCGACGACACCAACCCAAGTAAAGAAGAAGAAGAATATGTCGACTCCATTAAAGAAGATGTTCGCTGGCTTGGGTTTGATTGGCAGGACCATCTCTATTTTGCTTCCGACTATTTCAACCAGCTCTACGAATTTGCCGAGCAGCTGATAACCATCGGCAAAGCCTATGTGTGCGACCTAACGGGCGAACAGATTCGCCAGTATCGCGGCACTCTGACCGAGCCCGGTACAGACAGCCCCTATCGAAATCGTTCTGTGGAGGAGAATCTCGATCTCTTCAGGCAGATGAAAGCTGGAGCCTTTCCCAATGGCAGCCGGGTTCTACGCGCCAAAATTGACATGTCATCACCGGCGATTATTATGCGGGACCCGGTACTCTATAGAATTATGAAAGTTCCTCACCATAGAACTGGAGACACGTGGTGTATTTACCCGATGTACGATTTCACCCACTGCCTTTCCGATATGCTGGAAGAGATCACCCACTCATTGTGTACCCTTGAGTTCCAGGACAACAGGAAGTTATACGATTGGGTCCTGGATTCTTTGAACACGCCCTGCCATCCCCGCCAGATTGAATTTGCACGGCTTAATCTCACGTATGCAGTGACGAGCAAGCGCAAACTCCTGCAGCTAGTAAATGAAAATCTTGTGGAGGGCTGGGATGACCCGAGGATGCTGACTATTTCCGGAATCAGGAGACGGGGCTACACTCCCCGCTCCATCCGGAAATTCTGCGACCAGATCGGGGTCGGGAAAAAACAGAGCTGGATCGATATGAGTGTTCTGGAAAGTTCGGTCAGAGAAGATTTGAATGGAACGGCCCCCCGAGTTATGGGCGTACTCGATCCGCTCAAAGTCATCATTGATAATTACCCAGAAGACCTGGACGAAGAGCTTGAGGCAAAAAATCATCCCCAGAAAGACGAATTCGGCAGCCGCAATCTGCAATTTTCCCGGGAACTTTTCATCGAGCGCAGCGATTTCATGGAAGATCCGCCGAGAAAATTTTTTCGCCTTGGACCCGGTAGGGAAGTCCGTCTGCGTTACGGCTATTATATAACCTGCGTATCGTATGATAAAGATGAAGAAAGCGGCGAGATAACAGCCTTGCACTGCACCTATGACCCAGAGACCAGAGGTGGAGCATCACCGGACGGCAGAAAAGTCAAAGGAACAATTCACTGGGTGTCTGCCAAACATGGGCTCCCAGCTATCGTCTACCTTTACGATCGCCTATTCATGGTTGAACATCCCGATTCCAATAAAGAGCAGGATTTCAAAGACCATCTCAATCCCAATTCCATTAAGATCCTGGACAATTGTGTCGTCGAACCGTTGCTTGCTGATATCAAACCTGGTGTTCAGGTTCAGTTCGAAAGACAGGGTTACTTCTGCGCAGATAAGGTAAAAAGCAGTAAGGGCAAACCGGTTTTCAATAGAATTGTAACATTACGCGATTCATGGGCCAAACTCAATAAGGCGTAAGGATCTTTAGATGTGGTTGGTGGTGGGTAATAACGGTTGTAAACGACCAAATATTTCTAGATAAGCAACTTACTGCAGTAAGAAATCATTACGAGCACAGCAATAGCTGCACAGACGGATATAATTTTTATTGCGGTGGTGGAGAAAGCTGATTGTTCTCCTGATCCACTGCCTAAATTCAGCTGAACAATCTTTTCCAAATTATCGACCAGATTGTTTTGGCTGCCGTCTAGGACTTCGGCTTTATCAGCTAGGCTATAGTTTACTGCAAATTTACGACAGGCTTCACATTCACCCTGATGTCTGAATGCCAGCTCAGTCTGAGTAGCATCAAACATATCTTTATTTTTCAGCCAGAATCTGAAGCTCTCGCAATCCATGACATCCGCCAACTATTATTGATCTTCTACTACTTCAACACAACCACCCCGTCTCGGATCTCCAGCACCGCTGACGCCAGGAACAACCGCATGAACGCCGCCAAAATAGACATCTATTCGATTCCAGACGTTGAGCTCTAAAAGGCTGCCCAGTTCTGCCAATGATTCTTCAGAAAATCCCGGTTCTACCTGAACAACTTCACCATCCCAATAGAGCCGTGGAGCGTCAACCGCTTCCTTCAGATCACGTTTGAAATCCACGATCTGACTGAGAACCTGACTGACTGCTGTTCTAATCCGCTTAGAACCACCGCTACCGATAACCAGCTCCACCTCATGTCCCTTAGTCAGCAACGAAGGCGACATCATGGACCCTACCCTTACTCCTGGAGGGCTTGAGTGAAAACCCTCGGGATGTAGATCATCCTCACCCATCATGTTGTTCAGCATAATCCCAGTTCCAGGAGCAAAATACCCGGACCCTTCCCCATTGGAGCAGGTCATTGCTGCACAATTACCTTCTCTATCGGCAATGCTGATATGGGTCGTTCCCCTGCTGAACAACCTGATCGTCTCAGCAGAATGAGACAATATCGTACCGTCTTCTAAAAATGCCTGAAGAAGCTGTGGAGTTGTCACTCCCGCTTCACGAATTTTTTCAACTTCCTGCATAAGAGCAACGGCCCTGGCCAGTTGTTCACCATCACCCCATTTGCCGCTGTACGGCCCTGCCTTTTCCATCAAGCCAATGGAAAGACCTATCAAAGTACCACCGACAGAAGGCTCGGGAGTGGTGAGCAGCTCATATCCTCTATAAGGGATTTTTAAAGGTTGCCGCTCGTAAACTTTATAGGCAGACAGGTCTTGACGACTAAGCAGTCCGCCTTCTTCTCTCATCTCACGATCAATCCGGGCAGCAATTTCTCCAAGGTAAAAACTGTCACCGTGATCTGTTCCTATGGCCTCAAGAAATTGTAGGCATTCATTATTTTCGAGGTAATCGCCGCCCTGTTTATACGAGCCGTTAGGTTCGTAAAGTCTTCTGCCCTCTGCCCGCAAGGTCATTATCGGTTTGAGCAATTGGAAGAAAACCCCCTGCTGTTCATTTATTTCATGGCTCCGGGCCAAATCTTTTGCCTGGTTAAGAACTTCAACCAAGCTCATACGACCCAGACGCTTCTGAGTGTGAATTAACCCTTTCAAATTTCCTGGCACGGCAACAGATCCAAGCCCCACATTAAAATCCTGGGAGGATCCGGAGAATTGGACCGTAACCGGGAAAAAATCGGGCTCTGTGCATTCACCTCTGCCCTGACCAGGTGTATCGACAAAAAAGTCAAAAAACAAATTCTGAGCATATTTCCTGCTGTGCCCGATGAGAAACCCTCCGCCACCAAGACTGGTCAAGCCCGGTTCAACGACTGACGAGGCAAAACCTGCTGCAACTATTGCGTCAAAGGCATTACCGCCTTCTCGCAAAATATTTGCAGCAGCCTTGCTCACCAGTTTGTGACCGGAGGCAACGATGGATTTTTTGTACCTGTTCATTTCCAAAATCCTTGATAAATCTCACTGACAACTGCACTTAAATCATTGGTATTCTGATAGATACGGCGCATGAGATCAGCTCCGGTACCACCTGAAATAATACCGTCCAGCTGGTTAAGATAGGTTGAAGATCCAAGGTCTACAGCTTTGGGAGCAACATGTTTTTTCAATAGCATCGCTGCAAGACGAAAATTCATTGCCTTTTCTCCAAGCAAACCTGTGGGGTCGACAAACCTGCCGTCAAGACCGTGCCTGGCAGCCTGCCATTTGTTGGCCCGAAGCAGAAAATTTCGGAGCGGGTGGCTTTTGATATCTGACTCTGCCAGCCAAACAACACAACTTTGGATGAGTGATACCAAAGCTAATATATCGGTGAATCGCACCGGCAGGTCACAGACTCGAATTTCCACTGTTCCAAATTCAGGGTTGGGCCGGGCATCCCACCAAAGATCATGAAACCCTTCGATTATGCCATGGGATTTCAGGTTGTCCATCTCGTCTATGAGATGGTCCCAATCATGAAAATATTCATAAATCCCGGCTAACGGAAGAACTTCAAATAATTTTGTCCGATAGGACATCAGGCCGGTGTCTTTGCCCTGGAAAAAAGGAGAGGAACTGGAGAGACTTAAAAAAATTGGGAGAAAGGCCTGAATCAGATTACAGGTTTTTATTGCCGTATCTCCGTCGGGCAGACCGACATGAACGTGCAGTCCCTGGGAAATAAATCTTCTGCCGACAATCTGCAGTTCCTGCATAATCCGTTCATACCGACTGTCATCGCTTAGTTCCTGTTCGGCCGCACGGGCAAACGGATGCAGACTGGCAGCATAGAGCAGAAATTTATGTTCGCCCGCCAGCTCCTCGGAAAGCGAACACGTCTGGAGCAGGTCATTTTCCACATCACGCAGATTGGCACAAATTCCGGTCTGGATTTCCAGAATCGATTTAATTAATTCAAGGGAAAGTCTTCCCCGTAACATTTCCGGTGCTTGCTCAACAAGCATGGGAGCAAACGGTACCAGGGAAAAATCATTGGCATCTAAAATCTGAAATTCAATTTCAACGCCGAGGCTGTAGCCGCTGCTTGGATTAAACTCCATATTCAACTCATGAATTGGATGTATAGTCGGGTGAAACGTAGGGCGGGGGGATCCTGTTCAACCAGTGCCAGGCGACACTGGCAAACCATAACGCGCCAATCTTTAAACTATTTTCGTCAAAATCAAAGGATTCACTGTGGGCAGGACCAGCCCCGTCCGGTATCATCGCCCCAAATCTCACCATACAGCCGTCCACATGTTGCTGATAGAAAGAAAAGTCTTCTCCTCCAAGACTTGGGTATCCTTGGGAAATCACCTTGTCGATATCGGTGCTGTCCCAAGCAGCAATACGGGCTATTTCCGCAGCACTTGCAGAATTAACAACAGCGGGTAATCCCTGTTCAAAAACAATTTCAGCATGGACATCGTACATGGTTTCAATGGATTGAACGATACGCTTGAGGCCGCAGATCGTTTTTTTCCGGGTAATCTCATCGGTGGACCTGACGGTTCCTTTTAGTACAGCCTCACTGGCAATCACATTATGTACCGATCCAGCCTGGAAACAACCGATTGTAATTACCTGTGACTTATTCGGGTCAACCTCACGGGAAACCAGGGTTTGGATAATCATCACCAGGCTCGAGGCAGCGACAACCACATCTGTTCCTTCATGGGGCCTGGCTGCATGACCGCCACGGCCTCTGATGGTGATTTGAAAGGGATCGGCAAAGGCACAGATCAAACCTTCATCAACGGTGATCTCCCCGGTTTTGAAATGGGTATCGATATGCCCACTAAATATTGCCTGGACTCCGTCGAGCACCCCCTCTCTGACCAGGCGAGCGGCACCATTTCCCCGCTCTTCAGCAGGCTGAAAAATAAGCTTTACCCTGCCCCCAGGCAAAGCAGACTGTTTAAGCAAGGCTGCAGATCCAAGCAGCATTGCCACATGACCGTCATGACCACAGGCATGCATGACGCCATCATGTTTCGAGGCAAAGGAAAGTTGGGTCTTTTCCAAAATCGGCAAGGCATCCATGTCGGCACGCAGAGCAACACAGGGAGCATCTTCATTTCCGGCACCGATAATGGCGGTAACACCGGTCCCCCCGAACCCGCCGGTGGAGGAAATCTCCAGCTCACTCAGCTTTTCGGAAACATAGGCTGCAGTCTTATGCTCATCGTAGGAAAGTTCCGGGTATTGATGCAGATGGTGCCTGATATCACTGATCCAGCTCTCAAGGGCTGGATCAACGCTGAAACCTGGCACGATTCCGGCTATAATGGATGAACTACTCAATTCTTATTGCTCCAATAGTATTTATTGCTGATGGCTTCCCAGATTCCTGTTCGTCCGCGGGTTCCGGTTCGGTAGCCAAGTCTTCATCAGTTTCTCTATAATCATCTTCATACCCATCCATTTCTTCGTTCTGGATTTCATCGGGCAGATCACTTTGCAGATCTTCCTGGTAAACTGGAAAAGTTTGATTCTCTACAGGTGGCAACACATTATCTACAGGTTCAAAATCTTGTGAATCATTTTCTTCGGGAGGTTCTGAGAAATCCGAACCGGCTGCTGACTCAGCAAACTTCAATCCTTCAATCTCAATCGGCTGCTTGAAAAAGGCGATCACGCCATTTTGCACCTCGATTACTGAAATCAGCTCCCAACCCGAACGACCATAGTCGTTCAGTCGTTCTTCAAGCTCTGTTTCATCTAAAAAAGAGCCGCCAAGCAGGCCTTCTTTTTTCAATTCGAAATGGACTGTTTTATAACTCCATTTCATTGTTCACCTCATTAAACCGTTTTTAAAACCTTAATTTTTTACTCGCCGACGAAAGCGTCGTTTACAAATTTTCCCTTATATATTGTGCCGTCCATCAATGTCAAGATGCCATGACCGTTTCTTTTTCCATCGGCAAATTCGCCTTCATACACAGTGCCGTCTTTTGCGGTAAGTATTCCATTGCCGTGGGGAAGATCATCTTTAAACACACCTTTATAGACAGAGCCGTCGCTGTAGATCAACATACCCTTGCCGTTGAAGCTGCCGTTCAAAAATTGTCCAATATACCGGCTTCCATCTGAGAACTTGTATTCACCGCTGCCGCTGAAGAGGTCATCTTTAAAAAGACCGATGTAGGTCGTACCATCGGGATATATGAATTT
>JAQYVS010000184.1 GCA_030145365.1 Desulfofustis sp.
CAATTGACCATGGATCATGTGGTTCCCCTCAGCAGGGGAGGTAAAAGTACGAAGGGAAATATCGTTGCCGCCTGCAAGGAATGTAATACCCAGAAGAAATACCTGTTGCCCATAGAATGGGAAGAGTATCTCAAGACCCTGGCTGAGGAGCACATAAAGTGATCTAAAGTTAAGGAGTGCGCTTAATGCGCAACCTCTTGAAAGAAAAATAAAATGTGGCTTCACAACCCGTCGATTAGAGTGATATCTTGAAATATATCAAAACCAATCGCGAAGCGCACCATAACTTTAGATCACTTTAGTTCACTTTAGACACTTCAGTTCACTTTTTTTTCTCCACTTCCACCTTCATCCCCACCAACTCTTCCGGCGCCACTTCCAGTTGATCGCAGGCCCGTCCCAGGTTGACTGCAATCTCCAGACATTCTGAGCTTCCGATCAGGGCCAGCAGCTCCCCCTCCTCTGTTTCGGCATATGTTTCGTGTACATTCTCAATGATAAGGTTGCCGACTTTAACCGCCATTTGGTCGGCCCCCATATGTTTATCAAGGTCCTTTCTTCGGATATTGGTGATCATGTTCCCGAAGTTGTCTACCCGAATGATTTGTCCGGAGAGGATATCTCCATGCTGCTGCAAGACCGGTAACAGAAGTTGAACAGGATCTGTTATTATCGTTCCCATTTTCAGCGGATTGATACCGCGGGATAAGTGGGCCGCAACCGGGGCAAAGATGTCCCGCCCATGAAAGGTGAGGCTGACACGGGGCAGAAAATATTCATCTTTGTTAAGATGTATAATATCCGCATGTTCATTGGATTTGATGATCGGCCAGAAAAGGCCGTTGTCCGGACCGATAAAAAAATGGTCTTTCGTCCTAACAAGGATCGGCCGCCGGTCGCTGCCAACGCCCGGATCGATTACACCGATATGAATTGTGCCTTTTGGGAAGAAGATGCAGGTTTCCTGTATCAGGCCTGCTGCATGGGATATGGTTCCGGCCTCTACCTGATGGCTGATATCGATAATACGGGCCTCAGGGCTGATGGAAAGGATGACTCCTTTCATCATTCCCACATAAGGGTCCTTGAGACCAAAATCGGTTGTGAGTGTTATAATGCAGGGTTTGTTCATGGCAGGGCTTTGTAATATTGACGATTGACAATTTGTTGAGGTCGCTACATTCTGCTATTGAATTATGGATAGATTGCGAAGCAATTCCGCAAATCTTGACGGTCTCGTAAAAAATCCAATATCTGTCCCGCCAAAGGCGGGACTGCATCCTGTGCCTGTCCCGCCGTGGCGGAATCACTGCGGCGTAGGATAACTAAGCCTCATTCCTAAGGATTTGCAAGCCTTGATCTTGAACATTTTACGAAACCGTCGGAATTCGGACTTTTTACGGAACCATCAAATCTTCATTCTTAAATCGTCAATGGACCGATCAGTTTTTGCTCATGAGGAAAGTAACCGCCTCCTCGAGCCCGTCAATGGTCAACTCGAACATGGGGAAAATTTCGCGGATGGCGCCGATGGTGCGGGTGTAGGGCCATTCTCTGGCCGTTATG
>JAQYVS010000188.1 GCA_030145365.1 Desulfofustis sp.
AGATTGCATTTGTTTGAACACCTTATTACGGCTGTCCTGAAACACTTTCCGGCCCCAGCCGATACCTATGCTGGAAGAACAGACCTTGAGCGAGGTGTTGCATGAATAGCAATCGTCTGCTTCTGACAATGATCTGCGTGGTCCTGTTCGCCTTTATCGGACTGAATTTCTATCAGGCAAGCCAGCGGCTTCCCGAACATTCCTATAGTGATTTTCTTGCAGACATAGATAACGGTAGACTGAAAGAGACCTCGATCAAAGGTGGAAAAATAATTGCGACCGATAGAGAAGACCGGCAGTACACAACCTTTGCACCGGATGTTGCCGGCCTTCTCCCCGTTCTGAAAGGCTCCAACATTGTTATCAACACACATCCCGTATCGGTTTTAACGACGCTCTACAAAGATATGCTGCTTATCATCCTTTTATTTGGCGGGTGGATGATTTTCAGCAGGAAATCCTCGGCATCTTCAACACAATTCTTTCGTAAAAACTCGGCGAAATCCACTCCAAGAAAAAAAACCGGGGTGACATTTGCTGATGTGGCAGGAATATCTGAAGCTCGCGATGAATTAAAGGAAATCATCGATTTTTTGAAGCAGCCAAGTAAGTACAGTAGGCTGGGAGGACAGATCCCCAAAGGTGTTCTTCTGGAAGGCCTGCCCGGAACAGGCAAGACGCTGCTCGCCAAAGCGATTGCCGGTGAAGCTTCCGTCCCTTTCTTTTCGATTGGCGGTTCCGACTTTGTTGAACTTTTCGCAGGTCTCGGTGCATCCAGAGTAAGAAAGCTCTTTGAAGAGGCGAAAAAACAGGCCCCCTGCATCATCTTTATTGATGAAATTGACGCAATAGGCGGCAGACGTTCAGCCGATTACCGTAATGGCTCAAACGATGAGCGCGAGCAGACACTGAACGCCCTGCTTGTTGAAATGGATGGCTTTGAAACCAACGAGACAATCATTGTCGTTGCTGCCACAAATCGTTCGGACATACTTGATTCCGCCCTGCTCAGGCCGGGAAGATTTGACCGCCGCATCACACTGACGCTCCCTGATATCAAGGAACGACTGAAAATTCTCAAAGTTCATGCGGCAAAAACCTCAACCAGCAGCAATGTTGATCTTTCTCTCGTTGCCAGAAGTACCCCGGGATTCAGCGGGGCTGAAATCGCCAACCTGGTCAATGAAGCTGCCCTTCTGGCAGCAAGAAGGGAAAAGCAGAGCATTGAGCAGACCGACTTTGAAGATGCACAGGATAAAATATCAATGGGGCTTGAGCGAAAAAATGCAGTGATCAACCAGGAGGCCCGCAGATTAACGGCCTACCACGAAGCCGGTCATACGGTGGTCGCCAAACTGCTACCAGAAACAGATCCATTGCATAAAACAACGATCATCCCCCGGGGACTCTCACTTGGTCTTACTCAGCAGCGTCCCTTCGACGATCATATCACCTATTCAAAATCCTATCTGCTCAATAAGATCAGCATTCTGCTTGGCGGCAGACTCGCAGAAGAACTGATTTTCGGCCGCCTGACAACCGGGGCGAGCAACGATTTATATGTCGCAACTCAAATCGCCTATCGTTTGGTCTGTGAGTTCGGGATGAGTGAACAAATCGGACCGATTGCCTCCATAGGAAACATGTCTGCTGATGTTAACGGTGTGTTCTCAGAGTCCTGGCAACAAAGTCAGCAGACCCTTCGCGAAATAGACACTGAAATCCGCAGAATCATCCTGGGTTGCTACGAAACGACAAGAGAGCTGATCAGAGACAATAATGAACTTCTCCATATGTTGGCAGAATCTCTGTTGGCACATGAAACCCTTGACGGCGAAGAGGTTGATATCGTCTATCGCTGCTATCTTGACCATCAGCGAATTGAAACAAAACAAAAATCGATGAAGAAAAACTAAACGGAAGAACATTATGAAACGGAATCTCCCACTGTTTTGCTGCATAGCATTAATCGGATCCAGTTTGATTCTGGTGTCCAACACATCTACATCTGCTGCAGACCTGAAACAGCCTCCCGACACGCTCACACTTTCCTCTCTGGCTAGAAAATATGAGGCGGTGAGCTTCGATCATGAACTGCACGACAGTTATGCTTCCTGCGTTGAGTGCCATCACCATGTGGCGGGAAAGCCTCCGTCAAATCCTGCCTGTGTTTCCTGTCACCGTCAGGGCATAACTGCGGATTCGGTTGCCTGTAAAACATGTCATCCAGCAGATCGTTTTTCCGAGTCATATTTGAACGACCAGAACACGACAAAGCGCTACCATATTGACACACCTGGCTTGCTCGGAGCCTACCACCTGAGATGCATAACCTGTCACGAGGTAATTGGTACCGGTCCAACCGAGTGTCTGGGCTGCCATGAAAAAGCGAAATCATGAATCTTATTAAGGGCGATAAACTTACTAGCGAGGCGGTTATGAGACCAAAGTTAAGCCGACGTACAGCTTTGAAGACCTTATTCTCCACTGCTGTTTCGACCGTTCTCCTGCAGTCCGGGAGAAAAGCTTCGGCCCATGATTTTAAAGGCTACGAAACCAATAGGGGGGTTCTTGTTGATCTCACCAAATGCATCGGCTGCCGCAGTTGTGAAGCTGCCTGCAACAAGGAACATGGGTTACCGCCGCCGAAAATCCCGTTTGACGATTTGAGTGTCTTTGGGCAAAACCGGGATGGACATACCAGAAGAACGGATCAAAGCAGGTACACGGTGGTGAATCAGTTTGAATCACCATTATGGGAGCAACCGCTGTTTAAGAAAATTCAGTGTAATCACTGCCTGGAACCGGCATGTTTAACGGCCTGTTTTGTTAATGCCTATACCAAGACTCCGGAGGGAGCAGTAACCTACAATCCAGAAGTATGCGTAGGTTGTAGAACCTGCATGGTGGCTTGTCCTTTTTCAATTCCCGCTTTTAAATATGACAGTGCCTTAGACGCACAGATCATGAAATGTAATTTCTGCTTTGATACCCGCTTAAGTAACAACCAGCCGCCGGCTTGCGTCGAGGCCTGTCCGATGGAGGCCTTGACCTTCGGTTACAGAAAAACATTGCTTCGTATTGCCAGAAAACGGATCAGGGAAAATCCGGATAACTATGTGAATTATATCTATGGCGAAACCGAAGCAGGAGGTACATCCTGGCTTTATCTTTCGCCCGTACCATTTGACACAGTAGGTTTTGATACGAGCGTCCCCAAACAGCCGATTCTGAATTATGTCAAAGATTTTCTGGGCATGGTGCCGATGGTCTTAACGATCTGGCCGGCCCTTTTCGCCGGTATCTATCTGTTGGCACATCGTAAAAACCAGTATACCGCAAACCCTTCTCATGAGGATTTGAACGATGAAAACCATACGGGATAACGTGTTCGAATCGATCAGTAGATCTGACACATGCTCTCCCCCCTCGCGACAGCTCAGAGAAAAACTTCTTCTGGGGCTGACACTCAAGGAGTATGGTGGCCTGGTATTAAAGAATCCCGTGAACTGGGTGCTCTGTATCATTTTGGCAATAGGCCTCCCTTTATTGGCCCAGCGTTACGTGTATGGTCTACAGGCGATTACCCACGGGTCTCAGGATTATCCATGGGGAGTTGTGCTCGGTTTCGGCCTTTTTGGGATGGTTCCGCTGTCAGCATCCGGTTTTTTGCTCAGCACCACAGTGGAAATCTTCCAACGTGATGATTTTCGCCCCATAGAGCGGCTGGCTCTTCTGAACGGATTGCTTGGCTATTTTTTTGCTGTAATCTTTCTTCTGGTCGATCTTGGCATGCCGTGGCGCCTTACCTATCCCATGGTGATATCGTTTGGTCCGGCAGCGATTCTATTTCTCGTTGCCTGGCATGTTGCCACCTATCTATCCGTGCAAATAGCCGAAATACTGCCCGCTGTCTCAGAATGGGCAAACTGGCCGTCGCTCAAACGGTTCATTAAAAAAATTGCTCTTGGCCTTACCATTGCCGGTATCATTTTGTCGACCCTGCATCAAGGTGCGCTTGGTGCCCTGTTCTGCTACGCACCGGCAAAAATTCATCCCCTGTGGATATCTCCGGAATTTCAGTGGCTGCATTTTTTTGTATCATCAATATTCGGCGGACTATGCATGGTTATTGTTGTTTCCAGCCTGGTCAAGCGTTTTATGGTCTGGCGGTGTGACGATAATTTTCTCGGGAATCTTGATGAAATAACCATCGGGCTTGCCAAAGGTGCGTCTCTGGCAATGATTACCTACCTGGTCATTAAAGCTGTGGCAATTGCCCACGATGAGGAATGGCTTCTGCTGATATCCGGCTGGGGGGTGTACTATTTTGCCGAATTATGCCTGGGGACAATTATTCCCCTGGTCATATTCGCCTATGGTGTTCGTCATAGACGCGTTAGTTTGTTGCGTTTTGGAGCATTAGTAGCGGTGACCGGAATTATCTGGAACCGGTTGAACACCGTAATGGTCTGTTACAACTATCGGATGTACCAGGAAGTCCCCCACTGGAAAGAACTCTGGGTGGTCGCAACCATTCTCTGCTTTTATTTCATTGTCTATCGTCTAATCCTCTATCGATTACCGGTTCTTTTTACCTGGAAAGATCGCTGAACGATTCTCGGGTAAACCAATTTCCTGACTATTTCCCAGACCCATATCCAGAATAGTGCCCAACAGAAGTGTTGGTTTTCGTGCAACGCTTTTCCCTGCCCTGCGACATGGTTGCTGACCGTTTGAGCATATGCCTATTGCTGTTTTTGATCTATGCTTCAGATTTTCAATTATATGCAATTATTTCAATATACTACAATGTTTAACTTTTTTCTTTAATTTTGCCAGATTTCCCCAAAACTGGCATCGGGGATGCAATAGTAATAGTAAAGCAGATACTCAAACCCAATTACAGGGAGGATGCCATGAAAACTATTCTGGAAACCAACCAATTGACTGACACCGATATCAAACATGAGACGTCGATCGTACTTATGACCGTTTTCTCAGTATCGGCAATGCTCATTGGGCTTTGGGCCTTCGCCTGTATAGTTGGCGGGGTGTATAACCACGGCCTGGTAGCAATGGTGAGAGGCTACATAACCGCTATCACGGGTTATTAAACAGTGGGCGCCCACGAATACATGAGGAAAAGATTATGAAAACTGCAGCAAAAGCCTCTGCATTTGCCGTCTTGCTTGTTTCAAGTTTGGCCATCGGC
Source organism: Desulfofustis sp. (assembly GCA_030145365.1). Lineage (GTDB taxonomy): Bacteria > Desulfobacterota > Desulfobulbia > Desulfobulbales > Desulfocapsaceae > JABDQA01. Next base: position 5,216 of record JAQYVS010000188.1, read on the forward strand.
TGCTGGGCGTTAGTGGCACTCATGGCAGGATTGAAACAGACCAACTGGCAGCTGACTGAGCTTCTCAGGCAGTATCTGATAGCCACAGGTATCGTTAAACCTTCTCATACACTGGTAGACTTCTACAGCCACATAAAAGGAATCGAGTACCTTATCTGTGTTGCGTTCTTTGTAGCCTTTCCGTTGTTTTATAAATATGTGAATAAGGACATGAGCAAGATACAGACCAAGCTGTGAAAACCTGAATACGAAGAGCAACCTATCGGACTTCGGGTGTGGGAAGCGGAATGACCCAGATGCCTTGAAAAAGACCCGAAAAATTTACTCAGGGAGATTGGTCACTTAAAACACCAAAGTCTCTGGCTGCCCGGGCCCCCAGGCCGACAAGCTGCGTGTCGCGTTGGCGAATGGTCTCAATCTCTTCAATTCCGGTACCGCAGACGATCAGGCCCACTGTCGTTTCCTCTGATTTCAGGGGGACACAGATCATAGCCGTTTCTCCCAGCAGCCTGCCGAGCTGACGATCGGCAAGATTACTCGTATCGCTTTCATCAGCGAAATTTCCAATAACCAACGAACCGGTGGTAAAGGCCCGGCTTAACAAACTGGTGCTGTTATCAACTGGAATAACAATGTTTGCAAGATTATCGTAGCCAAAACACCCGGGATAGCCGATCGCACTGAGATGCTGGGCCTGTTCATCGGCCAGAAAGCAGATGACATGTCTCAGGCCGAAGAGCAGGCGGCAGTTCCAATGAATCCGCCGTTGCCAATCTTCCAGGGTTGCCCGTGGAGCTCCCGGCGGCATGAGCCCCTGAGTCAGCAGGTGTTCCATCAGGTACCTGGAAAGATCACCACTGACATCGATGCTATTGTCCAACGAGTCGTCCACATCAAGATCAAGCTGCGCTGGGTGTCGAACCACTTCCTCCCGGGCCTTTGCCAACAGCTCCATGGCCTGATCACGGGAAACCCCGATAAGTTCCCTGTAAACATCTTCCGGATCCTGCTGTTCAAGATCATTTTCGTGAACCAGCGCATTGGCGGTAAAAATGATCCGGACCAGATCAAAAGCAGTACGAATCTGATCCAGTTGATGATGATGAAAGCGTACTGCATCGCACATCATGGAGTTCATGCCAAGTGATTGCAGGAGCTCGGCTCCGAACGCAGCATGATTTTCGGCAGCATCCCCTGGTGTCTGATTGTCTTCACTGGAAAACAGGCCGATATCGCAGAGCAGTCCACAAATATAGGCCTCATCCGGAACAGCGGCAGAGGTTGCCAGAGCAAACTCCTTTGCCAGAATCGCGCGGGTATAGCTGTTAATCGAGTGTTGCAGCTGCACTTGTTCTGCTGCATAATCATCCTCGCTCTTGCCTATTTTGGCGCCAACACTGCTGATCGCTGTCTGCAGTAAAAGCGGCTGGATCTGATCGTCACGAAGTGCATCCAATAATTGACCGAGGTCGTAAACATGACCGCTGGCCTCCTCGGTCCTGGTCAGCTGAAGTGCCTGTACCGTCAGAACCGGATCGATTGAGATCATCTGCCTGAGCTGTGAAACGGAAATATCACCTTGACAGATACTTCGAAAAAGCGAACTGAGAAGCACGGATGAGCAGTTGAGCTGACCGGCGTACCGACTTGAATCCGAAGCCAGATAATCCAATTTTTGGGATAGTGAACCAATGGGAATCTGGGACCGGATCGGAACGGGTTCTTGCACCGCGGCCTCTGTATCCCGATCGGCAGAAGGGCTGTCTGATGCGGTCGTCGGCTCCTCTTCTATAACCAGCTCAAGATATCGCTGCCAGAAGGTTGACAGGGTCTCGGGTTCTTCGCCCTGGGCGTTATCTCTGATCAGATTTGAGACAAAGGCCCTGATGCACTGAGCCCCGACGGATTCTGGATAGAGTTCCAACAGCGGCTTCTGCTGGGCCACCGCTCTTTCAAAATGATCGTCGTGTAAAATAATTCCTGCCGGAGCAATCTCAATATCGAGATGTTTATCAACAACCTTTTTATACCGTACATAGGTTTGTTTAGCCTGGGGAATGGTTTCACAATTGTTTATAAGAATCCGCACCGATCCCATATAGCCATTGATGCTTAATATTTTCAGAAGGGCATAGGCATCTGTCAGAGAAGTGGCTTCATGGGTTATGACGATGATCGTTTCCCGTGCTGCCAGACAAAAAGAAATTACGCCTCTGGAGATACCGGAAGCGGTATCGATCAGAAAATAGTCATATTCGCCCACTCCAGCCAGAGCCGAAATCAACGACTCAAGCTGTGCGCCACTGAGATTGGCAATCTGCTCAGCTCCTGAGCTTCCGGGGATTATGTCAAAACCGTATCCGGTAGTAATCAGAATTTCGTCCAGACTTTTATTTTTAAAGACGACATCATCCAGGGTATGTTCCTGCTCTATTCCAAGCAGAATATTAACATTGGCAAGACCCAGGTCTCCGTCAAACAGGCAGGTTCGATACTGTTGGGCGGTAAGCTGCAGGGCGGTATTGAGACAGAGATTTGATTTTCCGACGCCCCCCTTGCCGCTTGTGAATACTATTACCTCGGACATATCGATAACCGGTTACCAGATAAAAATTGATCCTCTATTGATCCGAAAAATCTACAAATTATTGAGCTGCGGGACAAGTTTTAAATAACCCCGCTGCTATCTATCGCTGTTCGAGCTATCTTCTTTTCTCATGGCAATCGCCTCCTCGACGTGGGGAAGCAGATTTTCTGCAATGATCTTGTAGCCCTGCTCGTTGGGATGAATGCCATCGGCCTGATTCAATGCAGGCTGCATGGCCACTCCCTCGAGAAAAAAGGGCATAAATTTCAGGTTAAACTCGGCAGCGAGCATAGGATACATTCGATTAAAGGCAGATAGATACTCCGGCCCCATGTTGGCAACCATCTGCATTCCAGTGAGAACAACTGTGATATTTTCGTCCAAGAACGCCTTGATAATTTCACGAATATTTTTCTCTATCAAACCAGGCTCAATACCGCGCAATCCGTCATTAGCACCGGTCTCAAGAATAACAAGATCGGGTTTCATAGAGAGAATCCAGTCCACCCGGGAGCGAGCGCCGCTGCTCGTTTCTCCACTAACCCCACCGTTGATCACTCGATAATTCAAGCCCTGTTCCTGCAGCTTATTCTGCAATAGCGCCGGGTAGCTCTTGTCTAGAGGCACACCGAGGCCGGCCGTCAAGCTGTCTCCCATAGCAACAATGATACCATCGGAAACCGGTTGATCGATAATGATTACTTCTTCAGCATTTTCACAACCGGCCAGCATCAAACAAACAAGCAGGCTCAGTACCAGGGCCATTGCTTTTGTCATCACACCGTATGAAATTATAGGGTTCAAATACATCAGCAGCTCTCTTCCATTCGCAGGAAATCAATGGGTCGGCGATACACAACCTTAAACGATCCCGCCACACCTATGGTGGTAACTAACAGGATGGTTGCTGCAAAGATAAGCAACAGGTTTGAAAATGGAATTTTATAAGAAATCTCAAAAAGATACCGGCACAGACCCCAGGCCGCAGTGTTAGCACAAACCATTCCGATTAATGCGCATGTCAGACCAAGTATCACATTTTCATAAATGATTACCCAAAACACAAAACCAGAATCCGCTCCAAGTATCTTGTAATAAGACGCTTCCCTGATACGAGCCGGGTGGGTGGCCAGCAGACCGCTTATCATGATCAGCAAGCCCGCAGCAATGGAAAAAATTGAAAAAAAGGTAATGGTTGCCGCCAAGCGCCTGAGAATGTGCCCAAATCGCTCAGCTGCATCGGAAACATTTATGGCGCTGACATTGGGAAGCTCAGTAACCATACGGGTAATCATTGACGGTATGGCATCTTTCTCAAGAGTCATTGAACCAAAAAAGGTCTGCGGGGCCGACTGCAAAACATCTTCTGAGAACACAAAATAGAAGAACGGGTGCAGTTTGGACTTGGTACGTGAACGGATGGAGGTAACTTTGGCTTCCAGCATTACGCCCTGAATGTTAAAAAGCAAAAGATCGCCTCGTTCAATGCTGCCGATATCGGCGATGGTGTCGAGCACCGAAACCTCAACCACCCCGTCATTCACCCTTTGCTCATCGAAGAGACTTCCTCCTTCACTGATGATCTCATCATCGAGCAGGCTGCTACGGTAAGTCAAATTAAATTCACGGGCTAGGCTGTCTCTTTTTCGCTTACGCTCTCGTTCATAGTTTATGGGCTCAGCATTGATGGACATCAGACGCGCTCTGATAACCGGGTAGAGCTGCACCTTCCTGCCTGCTGTCTCACTGAATGTTTGTATTTGATCTTTTTGAATATCAAGAAAAAACAGATTCGGGGCATTTTCTGGATAGGATGTGATAAAAGATGTAAACAAGTTCGTTTCAAGCAGATAAATGGTCAACAGAATCGTCAATGAGCAGGCCAGCGTGACAACAACCGGTTTAGTGGTATTGTCGGGCCGATAGAGACTTTTCAGAGCCTGTCTGAGCTTCAGGTTTGAAGTACTCAGTCTTTTGAAGTACTTGAACAACACGGCCGCGATCAGCGTTATCAACACAATCACTGAAAAACAAACCAGCATGACATAGATTCCGGTTTTTATATCCTCCAGCTGCCTGATAACGAGCAGGGATAAAAATATAAACCCGAACAGAAACATCAGTCGGCCAATTAATTTCCGACCGCTCGATCGCTGCTCATATTTAAACAGGGCAACTGGCCTGATCTCGCTCAACCGGCTCAGAGGAAAAAAAGTAAACAGAAGTGTCACGATCAAACCAAGCGCCAGGGACTCCAGGACATCTATCAGGTGAAGGGATGACTCGGGATTTCCAGGCAAAATTGTATCGAGAAATGTTGGCAAATACAATTTTATCACGTAACCGGCTAAAATTCCGAGAAAAGAGCCAATAATTGCCAAGGACAGCACAAGCACCAGATAATGGCTGAATATAAAACGATTCGTTGCACCGGTGGTTTTGATAATTGCAATCGTTTTTCGTTTGTGCTGCACCATGGCCGAAAGTGAACATTGCATGCCAATACCACTGAGCAGCAAGGTGAAGATACTGATGAAGGAGAGAAAGAAAAACATATTATCAAAAAACCGTTTCACCCCGGAACGGGCAGTTCGGGCGGTTCTCACCTGCTCCTGGGCAGGAAGTGCAGCTTGATTCAATGCGGTTGTTACTCTTTCAAGCTCAAGGGGAGAAAAATCATCGTCTATCTTGATTAAAATCTCCTGTTCAACCCGGCTGGCACGTCCCAGCAGATTGAGTTGCTCCAGATCATCTGAACTGATGTACAGACGTGGCCCCAGCAGTGAAAAAGAGGCTGACTGGGTGGGATCGTTGGCAATTGTATCGGCGATCTCAAATACACCTTCGCCTATGTGCAGTTTCGCTCCAATCTGGACCTGCAACCGGCTGAGCAGTTCTTCTGAAACAACGATACTCCCTGACATCAGAACCCGATCAAACCCTCGTCCGGAGTCAAGCACTATATTCCCGTACAGCGGATAATTGGACTCAACGAGCACAAGAGTCGCCAGCAGAGATCGCTCCGATTCCGCTGAACGGACCATCGACATTAGACGACGCGTTCTTGTTTTCTCTACCGAGCTATCTGAAGCAATATCTTCAATTTTTTTCAGAATAGAATCTGAAAACGGATAATGGGAATGTACGATCAGATCCCCACCGTGCAGCACCCGCGCTTCACGATAAAAAGAGCCGTATACATCGCGTTTGAAACTGTTGAGCCCACTCATTGTGGCCACCGAAAGGGCCACGCAGAGGATAAAGGCAATCACCTGAAACCCCCCATGGTGAACCTCCCGTATCAGAAACCGGGTATTCAGCATGTTGGTATCCCGGCTGCATCAAGCCGGCCATCTTTTAATCGTAAACAACGATCTGCCCGAGCCCCGATGTTTTGATTATGGGTGGCAATAACCAGGGTGGTTGCCAACTCTTTATGCAGTTCAACCAGCAGGTCTATGATACGGCCGCTGTTGGCAGAATCAAGGTTGCCGGTGGGTTCATCACCGAAAACCAGCGGAGGGTCGTTGATCAGTGCCCGGCAGATGGCTATGCGCTGTTTTTCTCCTCCAGACAGCTGATGAACCATACTGGTCTTTCGATCTTTAAGACCAACCCGCTCCAGCAACCTCACCGCTTTCGCCTCTGCTTCGGGATCTTTATTCAATTCTGCAGGAAACATTACATTTTCAAGGCTGTTGAGAGACGGTACAAGATGAAAGGCTTGAAAAATAAAGCCAATATGAGTGTTTCTGATTGGTGCCAGCTGGTCTTCGCTGAGCTCAACAATATCACGACCGTTCATCCTGATAGATCCAGTGTCTGGTTTATCAAGGCCTGAAAGCAGACTCAACAGGGTACTTTTGCCACTGCCGCTCTGGCCCTCAATAACGACGAACTCACCCTTTCCTACGGAGAAGCTGATATCCTCGAGAATCTTGATCTGCCGTTTGCCGATACGATAAGATTTTGACAATCCGCTTGCTTCTAGAATATTTTCAATCATTCACAGTTCCAGGGACTGGGCCAAAACCCGCGCAGTCTGTTCGGCCCCGCCTAAATTAACCTGAGCGGCAAACGGGTCAGGGCTGAGATTCATAAGATTATCGAGCAGCCGATACAATTGTTCAACACTGCAATCCTTCTCGTCCACAACTGCTATCCGCTTACCCAGGGGTTCAGCAAGTGCCTGAAGATGATCCTGTTGCTCTCGATCACGCATATCACGCAAGACAACCAATGCAGGAATACCGGTGGACATGATATCGACCAATGAATTATAGCCTCCGAAGATCACTGCACTTCTAGAGCAGCTCAGGGCCTGAACATATTTCTCGCTAAACGGCTCCAACGTGCAGAAATCCAAATCCTTTATCATCTGCCTCAAGGTGGAGAGATCTTGCGACCCCACAAAAATCCGGAATCGTCCCGAATCGGGACCCACTAGCATCATTGCTTCTACAAATTTTTCAATAAATAGCCTGGTATGTTCTCCCAACCAGGGAATCGAGACCGTACACCCACTCCGACCAGTCCCGCTGCTTGAATATAACGGTAACAACTCGGTAAGTCGGGAAACGTATCCACATTCTTCCACTCTGGTATTGAAACGCTCATTTAAATCCTTGATATGTTCCGTGCCCAAAACTAAGCGGTCACCATACCAGAGGAGCCTGGAGTAGAACTGCTGGAAAAGTTCTTTGGCAAGAGTTGAGCCAGCCTGGGCTACACCGCCAACGACACCTCGCACCCCCAGAAACCATTTGGTTTGGTTTGAAAGATGAAGCGCTGGAACCAACTCTCTATGTTTCCCCTGGGGGGTATGATCAACCAGAACCAGACGCGGACGATACTGATATATGATCTGTTTTATCTGCTCTGCCCGTAAAATGCCGAGTTCGTCGTCGGTAAAACCGGATGGACCATCGACCCCGGTTGATTTCCCTTCTATTACTTCGGTGTCATATGCCGGCAACTTAAGCCAGTCGAGCGGGACCTCACCTATCAATTCTCCGGTCTGACGACACCCCGTCATCAGACAGACTTTCAGGTCCGGATATAACCGGCGAATGGCCATGCCGATCGCCGCCGATCGGCTGACGTGCCCCAAACCTCTGCCGTCATGGGAATAGAGCAGAATATCTAATCGCGCTTCACTCATCTATAATCCCTGATCAATTAAAGACCCGTCTGGCTTGCCAGAAATGCTCCTGCCAGTAAGGATCCGACAACCTTGAAACCATCACTCCTTTAATGGTTGAAACATGGAGAAACTGATTGTGCTCAAGATACATTCCGACATGACGATTACTCCAACTTGTCTTGAACAACACCAGATCGCCGGCACGCAACCCGGAGGTGGATATCTGTCGGCCGGATCGAGACAGCTGCTCAGTTGTTCTGGGGAGATTCAGACGGAATTCATCATGATAGGTGAGCTGTACAAACGCCGAGCAATCGATCCCCCGCTTGCTCTGCCCGCCGTTTCGATACGGTACGCCACGCCAATCATGATACTGCCCAACGAGTCTATTTTTAACCTCGCTGCTGCTCAAGCCAATTTCAGGAAGGCTCGTAGGCGGAGGCACTGAACTTTTAGCGCAACTCTGGATAAAAGGTATAACAACGACCACCACAAAGATCCAGCCCATGAATTGTACGTACCACTGCGATTGATCACTTTGACAAGGCTTTTTCAAATTACTCACTATCCGGCCGCCATTGGTATATGCTGTAATCCGACAACGATGAAAGAGTAGCTGGAAACAAAAAACATCAGGCTTAACAATACACAGAAGATCCGCTGACCGATAGCTCGCTCAGCTTGTGCCGCAGCAACACCGATCAGCAAAGCGATCGGAAAAAGATACCGTCCCTGGGCCTGAAAATCAGCAGTCCAGGAATGATGAAACGAAGCCCCAATCAAGGCTGCCGAAATACCAAGTGCGCCAAGCATCGTCAACCGATCGGACCAGCTCCCCCATACCAGAACAGAAACAACGACAAAACAGACAAGAGCAATAATCAACCATCGCATCAGATCGTACAGAACATGGGTAGCCGATACGGTCATATACCCATACACACCAAATCCGCTCCGAAAACTCTTTTCAAACCATCGATGGACATGAATCATTTTAGCAAGCGTTACACCCCGCTCCTTCATGCTCAAATAGACATGCCGTTTAGCAAGTTCGGTTGCCGGATTAAACATCGGCTCAGCCAGTTCTTCCTGCATGGCAGCTATTTTATCGTTTCTATCTACTCCGTTTACAAAATAATCCAGACCAACCTTTACTATCGGCAGACTGATACCGATCAGGCAGATAACGAAAAGTTTAATCAGTGCAGTGCGAAAAGACGAGTTTTCTCGGTTGAGCCAGATTCCATAAAGCACCACAATCAAGAGAAACAGAGCGAAGGGGTAGTAATTTTTTTTAATCATCAGCAGCAGACCAGCCATCAGTCCCAGAATCAACGGGGTCAACAAACGGTTTATGCCCCCGCGGTCACTGAGATAACGATTAAACAGCGAGTTTTTATCCACCACCTGCCAGCCGGCAATAGTGGCGGCGAATAACGCAAACGCATCAGAATTACAGTAAGAGAACACGTACCAAAGCTGTGGCGAGACCAGCAGCACGGCCATCATCATTCTGCTGTTTCGGTAGCCGAGGGAAATGAGCAGGATAGTAGAAAACAACAACACGTTAAACAGCCGAAACGTCATATAGTCCGGAATTTTTAAGGACTCAATCAGGGTGCCGAATTTCCCCGCAAAAAAATAATAGATTTCAAAGCCGTTGAGCCTGGAAACTCCATATCTGCTGTAGGTATGACGAATCTCTTCGCTGTCCACTTCCGGAGGCAGCCAGTTGTCGACATAGTAGGAGGCTGCTTTAATATGCACATATTCATCGGGGTGAACATCTTGTTTGCTGATCACGGCCATGACAAGAATCAGGCCAACGGCGGCAGCCAGATATAGTGGAACATAGTGCTTCTCCACTATAAGATTGCGAGCCATGGTTCCGGCCAGGTATATCACTCCAAAGAAAATCAGTAAACGGACCAGCTCACCTGGCCAGCCAAATGGTTCAGCAATAAAGTGCGGTTTCCATATGTAATTAGGGTCCTTTCCGATTGAACGAGTGAGCAATCCATCTGCATCAAGAGAGAAATCACCGACCTGATTATTTGGTTTAAGAGCAGAACCGGACTTTTGGCCGACGAATCTGATCGGCTGCCAGCCTTTCTGGGAAAGGGTTAATTGATGGATAACACTCTCACCCGGATAATCATGGGGATCGATACGTAGCCTGTCGATATGGCCGAGATTGGTTAAATAGAATCGATAGTGATGTTTGCCGGGACTTACCAGAACCCGGGAATTTGCAGAAGCAGAAAACTCTTCGCCTTCTTCGGCCCAATACACACGGAAATAGGTGCGTTTTTCAACGTCGATGCTCAGATCAACCGTTGCCCGGTTAACAAAGCCGAAAAAATAGGCAAGACAGAGCAAGAGGCAAACACCCAGTAAAAACCAGTCGCGCACGATAGTATGTATAGTTCGGCTCACCATGACTCTTTGTTAAGGGCTCGTCTCATATCAATATCGTTACTATACTGTTATTCTAAGCCTTTAGCCAGTACCGGAAAAGTCCGTATTTTCTTCTCTTTCAATTTCTGTTGCGGTACAGTGACAGCGATACATTTCATTTTCAGTCATATAACACATTCCCACGCATCAACTGATCGTCGCAGATGAACATTTCTTACTATATGCCGTTTAAACCGCCAGGGCACAGCAACCCGTCCGGAGATTTGATCATCGGCACTGAGCTGCAGAAATTTCTTGCCGAAAAACATAACGTTGAACTTGCCAGCACCTTGCGAAGCCGCTGGATATACTGGAAACCATGGAACCTCCACCTGGCCAAACGGGAACAGAAACGCATCTGCAATTTCTTGCAGACAAAACCTCAAGATTTGTGGTTCACCTATCACAGTTACTACAAAGCTCCCGATATAATCGGCCCCGCCTGTTGTCGCAAGTTGAAGATCCCCTATACAATATTCCAGGGAATTTATTCGACAAAACGTAAACGAAAACTTAAAACCTTTCCCGGTTTCATCCTCAATAGACGGGCTTTGGAAGCTGCCAAAATTGTTTTTACCAATAAAAAAGCTGATTTAATAAACTTAAAACGACTACTGTCGAACGAACGGATTTGTTACATCGCTCCGGGGGTACAGCCGGATCAATTCTGCTTCGATCCTGATGCGCGAAAGGTATTAAGAGAGCAGTGGCAGGCCGGCGACAAGTGCGTGGTGCTGACGACGGCAATGCTTCGGCCCGGAGTAAAAACCGAAGGCGTCAAGACAGTAATCAACAGCTGTGCCGCACTCCGTGAAAAACACAAGGATATCCTTCTCGTTGTGATCGGCGACGGAAAAAACCGTGATGTGCTCGAACTCGAAGCGAGAGAGAAGCTTGGGAAACATTGCCTTTTTCTGGGCAAGATTCCAAGGCTGAACCTGTACCATTATTATAGTGCCGCCGATCTCTTTGCTTTTCCGGGAATTAAGGAGTCACTCGGCATGGTTTATCTCGAGGCTCAGTCAGCTGGCTTGCCGGTGGCAGCATATAGCGATTGGGGTGCCAGTGAAGCGGTGGTCCACAACTCTACCGGTCTTCTGACACCGGCCTCACACCCCGAACACTTTACAAATTCCATAGAAACACTTCTAAATAACCAGGAAATTAGAAATGAAATGCGAGTTAATGCAACAAACCATATTCGAACACACCACGATTCTTCAATAAACTACCGCCATCTTACCAACGTGTTAGAAGATATCGCTCAGCAGCATCGCTGATTTTCCTGGTTATGTGTTAATATATCAGCTAGGTTGGAGGGCGTATCACCTTAATTCTGGTAACCTACGACTTAGTGCTTAAAGTTTTAGAGTAAGGAAATGAAGGCAAACCGAGGTAAGCAGGTACACTAAGATACTAATAGTGAAAGCCGGATCTTCCTCCTATCTCACTCAACATTCGAGAAATTTGATTCCACTATTCGCTCACGAATAGACGGTTGTTTTGCTTTGTATCTTGTTTTTCACCAAGATCACCATCGAGATTGCAATTGCTCCAGAAGCTGAATTGAGCTATCAGCACACTTAATCACTTCCATCATGATGGAAGAGCGGTGCGCCTGCGCAAAGTTGCTTATGCCATGGAGTTGTGGGAATGGTAAAAGAGAAATTTTATAGGAAGTATCAAGACCAGCAAGCAGAAGTTAGTCCATATAATGCCAATTTTATATAATGGCGCTTATTACCAAACGTTCCCGTGGAGGTGTTTATGAAAGCATATTTATGCAAAGGTGAAAATGTCAAACACAAGGCAAGGGCTGAATGGGGTATCGGAAAAATTGTTGCCGTAGATAGATGTGGGACTATTAGAGTTATTTTTGAAGGAAACAGAACCTTATCAATTGCCAAAGGCGCAAACTTTCTCACAAAAGTCTCTTAAGTGTGATAAAAATAGTTCCCAAAATGTACGAATAGGAGTTTGATGTTTAATTACCTATGATACTTATGCCTGTTGCTGTATAAGGAAGGGCACAAACGTTCTGTAAGACCTGCCAGCGTCGACTTGGTATTAGGATTTTTCAGAATTCAGATTATTCCAAAAAATGAGAGGTGATTTGTTGCAGACAGTAGTTAAAAAATGGTTCCGTGATAAGGACTGCGGACTTCTTGAAAATGGAAAAGGTCCAGATATAATGGTGCGCAAGGCTGACCTCCTTAACTGCCAATTTCTAAAAGTTGGGGCAACCGTTGAATTTGAATGTCACCCAGACAATAAAGGATTACTCGCAAGACGGGTCAAGCTTCTAAAGCAGAATAAATTCCACGATCAAAACAATAGAAACAGAAACGTCAAGAAATCCCCATTTGGTGTAATGACCTAGTCATTATTCGCCGAGAGAATTGAATCTCCTGTCATTGTGTAGCTGACTGCCATTCATATAATAATTGTCCTGATTTCAAGTGTTAATCTACTTGTCATCATTACTATTCAGAGACTGTGTAGACCTTTTAGCCAGTGATTCATTTTTTCTGGCTGGTTTAAGTTTCCGGGCAAACCATACGCTCTGCGGCTCTTTGAAAAAAGGGGTGTCTGGTGGATCAAGACGTGCAAACCTGGGGTATCTCCCCCCACCCAACAAGACCTTCTGCGAATCTTACAACTCCGCTCCCCATTGTTCCGGTGGCATATCTGCACATGCTGGGAGGGACGAGGTAGTTTTCACCGGTAATCGGTGTAATCAATCTCATGATACTTGAATCGTATCAGAAATAAGATCAACCTCCTTTCCTGTTGAATATATTGAACTTGCCAAGGGTTATGTCCTTTTTTATATTTCACATTATTTGTCATACTATTTAAAATATATCTAACGCATCATTTGACGCAGATCGCGGAAACAATCAAGCGGCCGGATAATTTACTTAGTGAGCTAAGAGGTAATCCATATGACCCTGAACTTTGCCCTAATCGGGACGGGTGGAATTGTTGAGAATGGGCACGCCAATGCGCTTGCTGAACTGCCCTCGACACAATTGTGGAGCATACTCAGTCGCGATGTTCGACGCGCCGAGCACCTTGCCAATACATACGGTGCAGCATCTCCAAACCCTGCTTACGATTCGCTTAGTTCCCTTCTTTCGGACCCGAAGCTAGACGCCGTCATAATCGCCACTCCTGATAAGCTTCACAGAGAACAGGCAGTCGCTTCTGCTCGAGCCGGGAAACATATTCTTCTTGAGAAACCCATGGCTACAGATGCTGAGGGTCTTGAAGCGATATTGAGTGCTTGCAGCCAAGCGCAGGTTAAACTTGGGCTCTGCTATCGCCTCCGATGGCATCCAGTTCATCGAGAAGTTGTAAGACGAGCCCATGCCGGTGATTTTGGGAAACTTCGACATGTTCGAACCCTCTGGACATTGCAAGAACCCGATGCCTCAAATTGGCGTGCTTCTTCCGAACTCGGGTGCTGGTGGAGTCTTGCCGCGGTTGGAACACACTGCATAGACTTGGCACGGTGGATCATGATTCCTGGCTCAGGCGAAGTTTCTCAACTCAACTCGATTATAAACCGAGCCGTTTGGGGTGGACCCCATGACGAAACAGCGGTTCTTTCGTTACAGTTCGAATCTGGCTCAACCGCGGAAATTTGTTCATCCGTTTTATTTGGTTCTCCGAGTCGGTTCGAAATCTATGGTTCCGAGGGATTTGCGATTTGTGAAGATACTTTCGGAAGAGAAGGAGCTGGTCGAGCCTGGACAAACAATGGTGAGATCAACTTTGATCAGCGGAACCCATTTGCAGGACAGCTTGATGACTTCGCTCAATCGATAATGGCCAACCGCACCCCGGAAGTTGATGGAATTGAGGGAGCAAAGAACGTACGTTTGCTTCTTGAGTCGATTTCTGCATAGATTGTGCTCGGCTGATTTACTTAGGGTTTCCAGACCGCACATCTACAAAATTTCATTTCGATCCAACTTCTTCTTACAGATATGTCTGTAAGTCTTTAGAGAGGTTGTGGATAGCTTGAGGCATAGGCCAATCAACTGCTAATAGAGAGTAGACAGTTTCTTATGTGGTCCAAACGTTTAAGAAAGTTTGGCTTTTAGTGCGACATTGCAGTACGATGAAATCGTAGCCACCCCTTTGGCTACATTCTGTCTCTCTTAAGAGCCCGGTGATCTGCGAAACCCGGGCTCTTATTATTTGTTCTTTCAGTATTGCCTTTATGCCACAATGTCATACATTGTAATTGTAGCCACCCTCTCTTGGGCTACGCCTTTTCTTTTCCTTTGCAATACGAGCCCGAGTTCATACTCGGGCTCGTATTGTTTCCTCTACCCCTACATACAAAGAATAACCAGTTAACCGAGAACAGCCGATTTCTAATATCAACCATTATTCCAATATTGCTTTGTGAACTTTGATTGCCCCGAACCATTGCGGTCTTTTGTCGATGTCAAATGATGATAGTGCGGGATGCATCGTTTGGAGCGACTGTTTGTTCTGCTCAAGTGCAGTGATTAATGACTGTATGGTTTCATCATCCATATCTGCTGAAGATATCAACGTCATGGTCGTGCCGAATGTGGAAAGCGTGTCTGACAGAGATGGGTAGGTAGATTTCTTAATATCTTGTCTTGAAAGGGAGGAGTTTGAGTTAATGAGATCTTCCGTGCTGTCGTTGGAAAAACCGATCAACGAGGCCTCAGTATCTTCCATAAACAGTCTTATATCATTGTCGGGGTGGACACCTTTATGTACCAGGATCTGTACATCGCCCTGGCGGAACGCAAGCTTATCTTGGGCTAACAAAGATGATAGTTCGGCGTATACGGGAAACAGTTCTTCTGTCCAACCTTGAGTTTGCATGAACAGTTCGAAAAGATGTTTCTCTGGCGAGCCGAATGGCCCGGTGTTTATCCTTTTTCCCGGTAATTGATCGATCGTTGAGATATCAGCATCACTTCGGACGATCAGGGTAAGAGGAACCTCGTAAAGCGGAGTGACAATACGAATCCGATCATAATTGATATCAAGATATTGAAAAGCGCCCTGTCCAGTCGTCGATTCTTCAAGCAGTAAAGAGTCCACAAGGGCCAGATCGAGTGAGCCGCCCTGCACATTTGTCAGGTTGTCTATTGGATCGCTTGATTCGGATAGTGAGCAGGTTATCTCTTTGTCCTGCTTCGCAAATATTCTGCACAATAATTTACCACTGTGGTGTGACAATGACCCCTTTGGACCCGCACCGATTATCAATTCAAATGACAAGGCCGGACTTGAGGAGGTACATATCATAAAGAAAGCAGCTATGAGTGAGAACGTGTTGACTAATAATCTGCCCGGTCGTTTGAAAATCTCAGCGATCATGGTGCCCTCCAAAATAGAAGTATTAACGAGTGAATTGAGTTGTGAAGGTTCCACTTGAGTCTATGGTGAGTAGAGAAAGCCTAATTCCATTATATGAGATTTTCAGCATAGAATCAAAGTCGGATTGTGAGCTTCTCAGAAATGAACCCCCTAGGTCATCAGGAAGAATCACAACCGTTACTCTGCTCTCTCAAACCAAACCTGCCATGGGATATCTTTGATTTTAACTATCACTGGGTCAAAACAAAGAGCATGAAACTGGTCCAATATAACGGGGGAGGATCAAAGTAACTGTTATTTCCTCCACACCATCGCTCGGGACTGGAACACAGATCGGCAATCACTGCTCCTGGATGATAAATTAATTGCTCAGTTTCTGGAGCGTGGGTAGATTATTGCAGCTCCGGTCTTATGCTTTGCACTATTAACAATTATTAGATGTAGCTTAAAATCAAATGTAATCACTAAAGGGCTGACACAATGAAGCGTGTCTTTAACCATCGGACTACTCGAAGTGTACAGATCGGAGTCGGTCACGACGATCACACAGGGGGAATCAGCTTTCCAATCTATCCAAGTGCGACCTATCGGCACCCCGGAGTCGGTCAAAGTACCGGCTACGACTATACCCGCAGCGACAATCCAACCCGTGAGGTCCTGGAAGATGCACTCGCCGACCTCGAGGGAGGTACGCACGGCCTGGTCTTTTCGTCAGGGATGGGGGCATTGACCACCCTGCTCCTGAACTTCTCCAGCGGTGATCATCTGCTGGCTTCTGAAGATCTTTACGGCGGTACCTACCGACTGCTTGAACAGGTTTTTGCCAAGTTTGGCATCAGTACATCTTATGTTGACACCACCTCTGCGGCTGCTGTTGCGGCCGCCATAGTGCCGCCGCAAACCAAGGCGCTGCTGGTTGAAACCCCGGGCAACCCTTTGCTCGGTATTGCTGATATCCGGGCTCTTGCTGATTTATGCAAAGCACATCGCCTGCTCTTTGTCGTCGACAACACCTTCCTGACACCGGTGTTACAACGCCCTCTCGACCTGGGCGCCGATATTGTGGTTCATTCTGCAACCAAGTATCTGGGGGGCCACTCTGATCTCTGTGCCGGTGTATTGGTGGCCAAAGGCGATGAATTGGGTAAACAACTCAGTTTTCTACAAAACTCTACCGGTGCGATACTGCCGCCTCAGGATTGTTGGCTGTTGATCCGAAGTTTGAAAACCCTGCCGTTACGGATGGAGCGCCACTCCGCCAGTGCCCTGGAGGTGGCGCACTGGCTGCAACAACAACCGCAGGTGGAAAAAGTGTACTATCCGGGACTGCCTGAACATCCGGGACACGATTTGTCCCGGCAACAGACAGCCGGGTTTGGCGGAATGCTCTCCTTTCGCCTTACAAGCCCACAGTTGGCAGAGCGGGTACTGGAAAGACTGCAGCTGATTTCCTTTGCTGAAAGTCTGGGTGGGGTTGAAACCCTGATGACTCTTCCCGCTGTGCAGACCCATGGCGATATTCCCGCCGCCGAGCGGCAACGCCTGGGAATCTGCAACAGTTTATTACGTCTGTCGGTGGGCTTGGAAGAGCCGGCCGACCTGATCGCTGACCTCCATCAGGCGCTGAATTGATTTCAGCAAGAGTTGTCCTTAGTTGATAATGATATCTTATTATCCCCAATATTAAATACTTGGAAACATGAAAGAACAAACCCGAATAATCAAGAATTTATGGCAAGACAGGGAAGAAACCCCGGCTACAACAATCAATCCACCCCTATACAAAGGGTCGACTGTAGTTTTCGATTGCTACGAAGACATGGCCAAGGCTGGCCGCCGTCAGTACAGCGGGATTACCTATGGAACAGACCGGCTCCCGACACAACGGCAGCTTGAAGAAGCGATCAGGGATCTCGAAGGCGGTGCGGTAACCAGGGTCTTTCAATCAGGAATTGCTGCGATCCAGACAGTCCTCATGGCATTCACCAAGAGCGGCGACCACATCCTCGTCTGTGACAACGCCTACGCCCCGGGACAGCGGTTCTGCAAAAAAATACTGCAGAAGTTCAATGTCGATTTCACACTCATACCTCCCAATATCGGAGCAGACATCGAACAGTATATCCAGGCCAATACAGTCCTGATCCTGCTTGAATCACCAGGCTCCGTAACCTTTGAGATCCAGGACATTCCTGCGGTCACTGCTGTAGCCCGACAAAAAGACATTGTCACCGTGCTGGATTCCACATGGGCAACACCGCTCTACCTCAAACCCTTCGAACTCGGGGTCGATATTTCTATCCACTCAATGACCAAGTACATCTCCGGCTATTCTGATGTATTGGTCGGATCGGTGACCGCAAATGCACGCTGCGGCACTGTCTTTAAAAATTTCTACAAACACATGGAGATATACACCCCGGCGGAGGAGTGTTATCTTGCTCTGCGAGGGTTGCAGTCGCTCAGCACCAGACTGCGTCAACATGAAGAATCTGCTCTCATC
>JAQYVS010000250.1 GCA_030145365.1 Desulfofustis sp.
CCCTGGGATATTTCCTTTGCTGTCCTTGGCGGTCAGACATACAGCCTTGATAACATTGAACACGACATTATCAGAGTAAAGTTCAAGGAACCGCGTATTCATTTTGCCGTGAATTGTGCATCGCAAAGCTGCCCCCGACTCATTTCAGAAGCATATGAAGGGGAAACGCTCGACAGGCAACTTGAACAAAGCACAACAAATTTTCTGATGGATAGCAAACACAACTACCTGGAAGGGGATACGCTCTTTGTCAGCTCAATATTCAAGTGGTACAAAGAAGATTTCAACAATGATCCTGTATCCTTTTTCCTTGTCCATTCATCACCTGCATTTCAGGAAAGACTAAAAAAATCTGATAAGGTGAAACTGAAGTATCTTGATTACGATTGGTCACTTAATGGCAAAAACAAGTAACCAAAACTGGTTTGCGGTTTGTATTTTTTTATTTGCTGTATCTATGGTCTCAGCCGAGTGGTCGTATGGATCTGAAAAAATAGATATTACTCGTTTCACCGGGGAAATATCAGAATATGGCTTCCCCGCTGATTGGCAGGAATTTACTTTCCCTTCCATTTCTCAAAAAACGCACTACTCAATTGTTGCGGACACTACCTATGGCCCTGTTCTGTGGGCCCGGTCTTCTGCTGGCGCAGGGGGGGTGGGAAGGCGAATATCGGAAGATCCTGGACAATATCCGATTTTAACATGGTCCTGGAAGATAGACAGTATTATTAAAAATGGATCGTTGAGTAGCAAAGATGGTGATGACTTTCCCGTACGACTCCTGGTGAGTTTTTCGGGTCCAATCCCCGATGTGCCCTTCAAAGAAAAGACCCTATGCTATGTATGGGCGGCACATGAACCTATCGGTACGATTGGCATCAATCCATTTCATAAAAATATTGCCACAATAGTTGCCGTCAGCGGCTCTGATAAGATCGGAAAATGGCAGGAATTCTCAAGAGATATTGTGGCGGATTATTATCAGGCTTTTTCAGAAAATCCAGGACAAATTTCTGCAATCAGTTTGATGACCGACAGCGATAATACTAAAACTCAGGTAGAGGCCTGGTATGGGCCAGTTTATTTGCAGAAAGACAATCGGTCTGCCCCCTGAAACCTGCCTTGGGTTGATCTCCGCAATTGTTTCTCTTGTGCTACCCCCAAGATCTCGTGAAAATCATCAATGAAACTGGTATTATGGTGCTTCAAAGCCAGGCACACAGTCCGGGTTTCACAGCTGGATAGCCATTGAAGGTGTATATGATTGACTGGTCGCAGATGAGAAGGCATCAATACTGAATCATAGGGTGAAGACAAACGTGAGCCAATCTGACTTAACAATTTATACCGACGGGGCCTGCAGCCCCAATCCCGGACCAGGAGGATGGGGTGCGGTTATTCTTATTGCGGGGAAAGTATGTTCGGAATTGTCCGGCTCCAGCGAAAATTCTACCAATAACAGGATGGAATTAACGGCGGCGGTAAAATCTCTGCAATCGCTTGAGATGACGAGAAAAATCATTCTTTTTACTGATTCTCAATATGTAAAAAAAGGTATAACCGACTGGATACAGGCCTGGCAGCGAAACAACTGGCGGACCGCCGGTAAAAAAGATGTGAAAAACAGTGATCTCTGGCGCCAATTATTAGAACAGATCGAACGTCATGATATCGACTGGCGATGGGTTAAGGGGCATGGTGCCAATAGGTGGAACAATCGAGCCGATGAACTTGCCGTTTCCGCCAGAAAAGCTGTTAGCTCAAAGTCTCGGCCACCAATTGATTCTTTATCAGCAAACCATATCCAGCTTTTTACCGGGGTTACCTGTAAGCATGCGGCTGGAACAGGAGCCTGGTCGGTAATTCTGAATTGGCGGAATCATGTGAAATTACTTGGGCAACGGGCAACCGGTATGACAGCCAATCAGCTCTATGTATTTGCGGTAATCAATGGTTTGAAGAGTTTGAAAAAAGAAATGCCGGTTCAGGTTTACACCCATTCGGGTTATCTCTATGAAGGTGCCACCTCTTGGCTTGCTGGCTGGCAAAGAAGAAACTGGCGAACGCGAGAGGGCTCAGAAATCAGCAATAAACAGCTTTGGCAGGAGTTTTCCCGGTTACTTGATCGATACGATGTGTCGTTTTTTCTTGAGGATCGGGACAACCCCCATTGCTTCGTGCAGGAGGCTAAAGAGTTGGCCAGAGAATATGAGTTGGGGCATTGATGGAAAGCAGGTCTTTTCAATTGGTGAGCCCGCATTCGCCGGCCGGAGACCAGCCTGAGGCCATTTCAAAGCTTTCTGCAGGTCTTCAACAGGGTGAAGTTGATCAGATATTACTCGGAGTAACCGGTTCTGGTAAAACCTTTACCATGGCGGAAATAGTAAACCAGGTGCAGCGTCCGACCCTGGTAATCGCACCAAACAAGATACTTGCGGCCCAATTGTTTTCAGAATTTACAGAACTTTTTCCACACAACGCCGTGGAGTATTTTGTTTCCTATTACGATTATTATCAGCCCGAAGCCTACATACCTCAATCGGATACCTATATCGAAAAAGACTCATCGATAAATGACGCCATTGACAAGATGCGCCATTCGGCAACCAGATCCCTGCTTACCCGGCGTGATGTAATCATAGTAGCTTCTGTTTCCTGCATCTACGGCCTGGGGTCTCCGGAAGAATATCTCAATATGCACCTCTATTTGAAATGTGGGGAGGATCAGCCACCGGAAGAGGTACAGCGCCGACTTGTGTTTATGCAGTATGAGCGAAACGATTTTTCATTTCATCGCTCGACGTTCAGGGTTCGAGGTGATGTGATCGATATATTCCCCGCTCATGAAGAGGAGCGTGCGGTCCGAGTAGAATACTTTGGTGATACCATTGAAGCCATAACCATAATTGATTCACTGAGGGGAGTGGTAATTGACAAACTTGATGAATACACCGTATTTCCCGGTTCTCATTTTGTCACTTCCAAAGACCGTATGCAGATTGCCATGCGCACGATTAAATTGGAGTTGAAGCAGCGGCTTGATAACCTGAATGATCAGAATCGACTGGTTGAAGAACAGCGGCTTGAACAAAGGACCATGTTTGATCTGGAGATGATGCAGGAACTTGGTTATTGCAATGGTATAGAGAATTACTCCAGACATCTGACCGGTAAACCGGAAGGGATGCCGCCGCCGAACCTGCTCGACTATTTTCCTGAAGATTATTTGCTTTTTATTGATGAAAGCCATATCGGTATTCCCCAACTCAATGGTATGTACAACGGCGATCGCTCCAGAAAACAGACACTGGTAAACTATGGTTTCAGACTTCCTTCTGCGCTTGACAACCGGCCACTTCGGTTTGAGGAATTTGAAACAAGAATTAACCAGATTATCTATGTCTCCGCCACACCGGGACCCTACGAGACTGAAAAGGCAAAAACTAATATCGTTGAACAGGTGATCCGACCAACCGGTTTGCTGGACCCGAAAATTGAAGTGCGGCCGGCCGCCACGCAAGTCGATGACCTGTTGCATGAAATAAGAATCCGAACTGAACGAAATGAAGCCGTTCTGATAACCACGCTGACCAAACGCATGGCCGAGGATTTAACCGATTATTATGAAAAGCTCGGTGTGCGGGTGCGCTATCTGCATTCAGATATTAAAACCCTTGAGCGCGTAGAACTGGTTCGAGACCTGAGAAACCGTCACTACAATGTCTTAGTGGGAATCAATCTGCTTCGAGAAGGGCTGGATATTCCTGAAGTGTCTCTGGTCGCCATACTTGATGCAGATAAAGAGGGATTTTTACGTTCGGACCGCTCTCTGATTCAGACCTGCGGCCGAGCTGCTCGCAACGTTTTCGGCATGGTGATCATGTACGGAGATAAAATTACCGGATCGATGCGGCGAACCATTGATGAAACTAATCGGAGACGTGCGATGCAGCAGGAATTCAATCAAACCCATGGGATTACACCAACCACGATCATCTCGCCGGTAAAAGACACGATACACCAATATCTCAAAGATGCTGGATATGAATTTAACAATCAGGACAATGCAGCCGGAAAGGTTGCGGAAGAAGAGGTGTTTTTTGGTTCAGTGTCTGAACTTGATAAAGAGATTAAAAAACTTGAAAAGCAGATGCATAAAGCGGCTTCTGAACTGGCATTTGAAGAGGCTGCAAGTTTTAGGGACCGGATAAAAGCTTTAAGGAAACTGGAGATAGAAATCGGATGAAACGGGGATTGCTCTATAAAGCATCTATTCAGGTAGTACCGTTTGCAGCTTCCCTGCTGTTGCGAATGTGGTTTGCAACCTGCAGGGTAAAAGAGCATGGCCTAGAGCATCTGAATTCGGTACTCGATTCGCATAAAAGTGGGGTGGCCGTTTTCTACCATTATAGTCTTGTGTATACCTTTTATCACGTTAAACACATTGAAGCTGCGGTGCTGGTAAGTGCCAGCGAAGATGGTGAATATATTGCCCGACTGGCTCATTGCCTGAACTTTACTACAGTGCGTGGATCGAGTAATCGTCGGGGGCTGCTCGCCTTAAAAGAATTGATGGTCTACCTGGATAATGGTGTGCATGTGGCTATGGTGGCAGACGGTTCACAGGGGCCGCCTTTAATTCTGCAGGCTGGCTCTATTTTACTGGCATCAAAAACAGGTGCGCCGATTGTACCTATGGCATGGTCGGCCTCACGATATTTCACTTTCAAATCCTGGGACAGGACCTGCATTCCTTACCCATTCTCACGCATAGATTTTTTTTATGGCGCACCGTTTTTTGTTCCACCCGGTCTTGATCGCCAAGGTATTGAGCATCATCGACTGAAACTTGAAGATCATTTAAATAAATTATATAGCGCAGCCTGGTTGCAACACGGCAGAGAAAAACATTGAAATGAACAGCAAAGGAATTGTCATTGGTGGTTTATCCGGGGGCTCGGGAAAAAGTGTTGTCACCGTTGGACTTGTGGCTGCATGGGTGCAGTCTGGAAAGATCGTGGCACCTTTTAAAAAGGGTCCTGATTATATCGATGCGGGCTGGCTTCAGTGCGGAGCAGGGCGGGCCTGTTATAATCTAGATCCGTACCTCGTTTCTGAAGACCTGTTAAAAGCATCATTTTATCAACGCATTGCAGGGGCCGACCTGGCTGTAGTAGAAGGAAATCGGGGATTATTTGACGGAGTTACCTCCCGAGGTGGATATTCAACAGCAGAGTTGGCTTTAAGTCTTAATCTACCAGTGCTGTTGGTTGTTAATTGTACAAAGGTGACTCGGACGGTTGCGGCGATTGTTCTCGGCTGTTCACAATTTGATAAACGCTTGAACCTGAGTGGCGTTATTCTCAACCAGGTAGCCACCAGCCGTCAGGAAAAAATTATTTGCGAAGCAATAGAACACTATACCGATGTTGAGGTCATGGGGGTGGTGCCTCGTATTAAAAAGGACATTTTCCCCATGCGCCATCTTGGTATGATTCCCTACCAGGAATATGACGGTACGAATGCTGCTCTGGATCTGCTGGCTGAAATTGCCCGGACTAACATCGATCTAGATAGAGTCGAAAACAGTATGAGCCAGGTCACTGTTCCCGATGATACAGCTGCAGTCAATCTGAGCAGTGTGGGAAGAAAAAAGGATATAAGAATTGGCGTTCTGCAAGATGCGGCGTTTCAATTTTATTATCCGGAAAATCTCGCGGCTCTTGAGCGGGAGGGGGCAGAACTGGTAATGCTGAATGCGCTTGAGGATAGGCAGCTGCCCGAACTTGATGGCCTGTACATCGGCGGTGGTTTTCCCGAGACAAGTGCGGCGCGGCTCTCTGAAAATAGGGAGTTTCGCATTGCGCTAAACAATGCTGCTGAAGCAGGCTTACCCATCTATGCTGAATGCGGTGGTTTGATTTATCTTGGTTCTGCATTAATCATCGATGATGTAACATATCCACTCGTTGGTGTATTTCCGGTCACATTTGGCATGTCCAAAAAACCACAGGCCCATGGTTACACCCATTTTATTACTGAGCGTGAAAACCCCTTTTACCCAGTGGGCTTTCGAGCCAAAGGCCATGAATTTCGTTATTCAACGATCCTTGAATGGAAAGGTAAAACTGAGGATCTGGTCTTGAAAATGGACCGGGGGACCGGTTTTATCAACGGTTTTGACGGTATGAAATATAAAAATGTTCTCGCTCTTTATACCCACGTCCACGCTGAGGGAACACCGGATTGGGCACCGCTGTTTGTTAAAAAGTGTCGAGCCTATGAGAAGACCAGACTATGAGCTTAGTGCGTTGCTGATGGATCGTTCCCAAACACTTTGAGACTGATTTCCTGCTGATCATCCAGGTCGGGCACCGGTTCTTTCCAGTGTATAAACTGTTTGAGCACCCGCATGAACGAACCTTGATCGTCTTTACATTTGTCGCAGATCGATTCGGCAGTATCCCGATACATGATTACCTTGGAAGCCGGTTCGCCATC
>JAQYVS010000030.1 GCA_030145365.1 Desulfofustis sp.
CGGAATGCCGCAGCTTACCAGGAAGACCTGATCTGCTGTCCGGGCAACGACCTGGTTGCAGCGTCCGACCAGATCGCGGTAAAGGCGAGCCATGTGGTTGTCCGGAACAATGCCTGAGCCAACCTCATTGGTTACCATAATTACCGTACCCTGATGGGCACCGGCCACCTGGCCAAGTCTTTCCGCCTGTCGGGCAACCTGGTCCTCATCAATTTCCTGGTTATGCTCTCCAGCCTCATACATAAGATTATTAATCCACAGGGTCAAACAATCGATCAGCACGGTTGTGCCGGGCTTGCAGTTGTTCAACTGATCAGCCAGAAGCAGAGGTTCTTCAGCGATCTGCCAGCCCCTGCCCTGCCTGTCCTGCTGATGCCTGCGGATACGTTCATCCATTTCAGGATCCGTATGCGGACAGGTGGCAACAAAGAGTCGAGACCCTTCAATCTGCTCCGCCATCTGCTGGGCAAAAGCGGACTTGCCGGAACGACTGCCGCCGGTGATAAGGATAACAGGAGCCATGGTTTTAATGATTCAGTGTTTAATGTTTAGCAAGATTAACCTGAGGTCAGTTTGATATAATCAGGGCTTGGAAGTGGCAATATTAACTCTGTGGTAACGGGCGCGCAGTTTGCTGCGCGTCCCAGCGAGCAAACGCGAGCGAGTTGACCACCTTGTTAGCGCTTGCTTTGAAAATACTTCACCAGCAGTGATTCCCACTCAGCTATGAACGCATCATATTCCGACGAGGAAAAGTTCGATACAAACTCGTTGCCGCTCGGTGACAACCCGATATATTCGTAAGTTACCCGAACTTTAGTTCGAGACGCACTCGACTCAAAGCACTTAACTTCAATAACGCCAATCTTTTCGCCAGGCTCCACTTTATAGAACTGCACCAAGAAATCTTCTGGTTGGTACCGCTTGATCATCCATATGGCATTGGATGCGGCATGATCATGACCCTTCGTTACAAATACGTAATTTTCATGTAGATCTGTGCTACCCATGATGTTTTCGTAATTCCAGCCCGGAACCCACAGCTTTTCGCCTTCCGCACTGAATAATGGAAATAGTTCTCTTACCGGCTGACCAATCTCAAACGACGCAGTGTGTTTGATTGTACTCATTGTTTTCGATGTTTCTTCTGGCGCTAACAAGTTATTATACAGTTTCTTGATATCTACAGTGACTCAATGCGCGAGTTGACGAAAAAAATAAGCACATAGCGATGCTTTTAACCTGATATCACTCACTCATGCATGATATCAAGAAACACTATAACATGCACTATGCCTCATGTTGAAATATCCATTGGCAATCCTTGGTCGG
The DNA here is from genome assembly GCA_030145365.1 of Desulfofustis sp. Classification (GTDB taxonomy): domain Bacteria; phylum Desulfobacterota; class Desulfobulbia; order Desulfobulbales; family Desulfocapsaceae; genus JABDQA01. Next base: position 1,333 of record JAQYVS010000030.1, read on the forward strand.
AAAGCACACCTCATAAATTATGATTGTTCCTGAACACCACGGAGCCAGTAAAATTTCAGAGGTTCAATCCCTTCAGTACACCGCCCTTGTCAAACAGCTCAAGAACAGTTAACGAGGCCGGCTGCACATCAAAGAGCAGGTAGTTCTGTACGGAAATGCCCAGAGACAGACAGATCAAGGTCCGGATAACTCCACCATGGGTTATGACCCCAATTCTTTCAGTATCATGGGCCATAAACAGTTGCAGCATGGTTTCGACCCGCTCACAGAAACCGGCAACTGCTTCCCCTTCCGGAAAGACAAAATCCGTATACTCAGTCCATGAATCAATTAAGCCCGGGTCTGCTTTGCTGATATCAGAAAAGCACTGCATCTCCCACCGGCCGAAATCAATTTCCCGCAGTCTATCATCATAGCGGATTTCCTGCCTTATACTGATGTGTCGTTGCAACTCATCAAGAGTCTGACGGGTACGCAACATGGGACTGCAATACCAGTCATCAACATCCTCAAGCTGCCTGCTCAATCCAGCAAGACGCTCAAGTCCTTTACCGTTCAGGCCCACATCCGTGGAACCGACCAGTGCCCCGGGCTCGACATCTGCCGATCCATGGCGGAGCAAATACAGTTGTGTTGCCATTTTATCAGTCAGTTGAAAAAGAGATATAAAATGCAAAGAGTAGCACAGCTTTCAGCACTATTGCAAATAGAGTATTCTATTGACACTAAACTATCAATTTTGGTAGTAGTCATTATTGACGGTTTAGTAAAAAGTCAAAAATTCACCGCAGAGAACGCAGAGACAACCTATTATAATTTTTAAAACATGAAAACTCTGCGTTCTCTGCGTCTCTGCGGTGAAAATTGATTTATGGTGTTGAGTTGAGTAAACTTCATGCCCAGTTTTTTATATATTCACGCAAATAGCCGGTACAATATCGAGGTTTTTTTATGCAGCAAACTCAATACATCACCGCGCTCATAGACTATATCAGCTCATCGCCCACCGCCTTTCATGCGGTTGCCTCAGCAACGAGGTTGCTTACGGATAATGGTTTCACGCGCCTGAATGAAGAGAAGATCTGGAACCAATTGCCAGCGGGAAAATACTTTGTCACCCGCAACGACTCCAGCCTGATCGGTTTTAGCTTAGGTGGTGATAACGGGATCACTTCTTTGCAGATGATCGGAGCCCATACCGACAGCCCCTGTCTCAAACTAAAGCCAAATCCGGTCCAGGAAAACCATAACTACCTGCAGCTTGGGGTTGAAGTGTATGGCGGTGCCCTGCTTGGTCCCTGGTTTGACCGCGAACTCTCCCTGGCCGGCCGGGTCAGCTGGTGTGACAATGAAAAAGCGCTCCAGTCCGCCCTGGTTGATTTTAAACGTCCGATAGGAATTATCCCAAGCCTTGCAATCCATTTGGACCGGGAGGCCAACGAGAAACGAAAGATTGACAAACAAACCGAACTGGTACCTATCATAGGTCTGACCGATGAAATCCGGAATGGCTTCCAGAAGATCTTGCAGAAACAGCTATGCACCCAGTACCCGAATCTTGACAATCCCGATGTAACTGATCATGAACTGTTTTTTTACGATGCCAATCCCCCGGCCCTGACCGGCCTTGCAAATGAGTTTATCACAAGTGCAAGGCTTGACAATCTGCTCTCCTGTTTTGCAGCTATCCAGGCTCTGCTGGCAGCTGATCCTGCAGAAAACTGTTTGATCATTTTAAGTGACCATGAGGAGGTGGGCAGCGTTTCCTCCTCCGGTGCCCAAGGACCGTTTTTACGTGACATTCTTGAGCGACTGTTGCCGGAAACAGAAAAACGTCAAGCTGC
>JAQYVS010000314.1 GCA_030145365.1 Desulfofustis sp.
TTTTCCACCGTTATCAAAATTGTTTTGTTGCCAATGTTGGCAGCAGTAATTCTCATAGCTTTAGGTGTGGGAGGGAAAGAGCTTGCTGTCGGCATCCTGCTGGCTGGGACCCCATCGGCCTCGGCCGGATATATTCTGGCCCAACAGCTAAAATCTGATGCGGAACTTGCCGGTTCTATCATCATGCTTTCCACCCTGCTGTCCATCGCCAGCTTTTCACTCATTCTCTATGCTCTGAAAGTCTCTGGAATCTAATCTTTACAATGAATTGCCGAAGAGAGGATTCAAGGGCCGATTATCAACCCAGGCAGCCACAGAGTGAGTGGCGAATAAAAGGTGATAATCAGTAAATCAACGAGCAGAATTAACAAGAATGGGATGATCCTGCGGCTGATGGCCCCAATAGAGGCGCCGGATATGGCCCCGGAGACGATCAAACAGATCCCCATCGGCGGAGTGAGCATGCCGATGGCCAGGTTCGTAACAACGATAACCCCCAATTGAATCAGGTCGATACCAAGGGTAGGCACCAGTGATACGATCATCGGTACCAGCAGAATGAGTGCCGCTGTTGTTTCAACGAAAGTTCCTGCTATCAGAAGTACCAGGTTAATAAGGAGCAGCAGAATAATCGGGTTATCGGAAATCATCAGCAGTCCACCGGCCAGCCGTCCCGGGATATCATCGATCGCAGCCACCCAGCTGAAAATGGAGGCGGTACTGATGATAAACATGACGATGGCTGCAATGATCGATCCTTCCACAAAAATAGCGGTGAGATCTTTGATTTTTAATTCCCGATATACCAAAACACTCAGCACCAGTGAGTAGAAGACTGCGGCGGCGGCCGATTCGGTGGCAGTGAAAATACCGCCGAGGATTCCCCCAAGAATAATAACCGGGGTGCCAAGTGCCAGAAGTGAACGGCGCAGGTTTAGCCAGACTGAATGAAAGTTGAAATCAGTCACTGCCTTGTAACCATACTTCTGTGAGAGCAGGGTGGAAATTATGATCAGAGAAAGTCCAATCATGAGACCCGGCAGAATACCTGCAGCGAAAAGTTTGCCAATCGAAGCTCCAGTTAAGAATCCGAAAATGATCATCGGTATCGACGGTGGGATGATGACCCCGATGGAACCGCCGGATGCCTGGACTGCAGCAGCGAAATCACTGTCATAACCTGATTTTTTCATGGCAGGTATCAGCAAGGCACCAACTGCTGCCGTATCCGCCGCGGCCGACCCTGAGATTCCTGCAAAAAACATTGCGGAGACAATAGTGACTGCTGCCAACCCCCCGGGCAGCCAGCCGACCAGTGAATTGGCCAGATCGATCAGACGTTTGCTGATTCCTCCTTTTTCCATGATCAATCCGGCATACATGAAAAGCGGGACCGCCATCAAATGGAAGGAATCGGCACCCCCAAACATTTTCTGGATGATGATCATTAAAGAAAAATCGCCTGTTATTACAATTGTGGCGATCGACGCCATTGCGATGGCGATCGCAATAGGCATGTTGAGTAGAAAGAGGACAAAGAGCAAACCGATCAGCAGTGTTGCACTCATCACCTTTTGTTCTCCACCTGCGGTTGGGAAAAGTCCTTCTGCAGAAAGGCCAAGGCATGCACAACAAATATCATTCCGCTAATCGGTATGATTGAGAAAATCAGCCATTTCGGCAATGAAAGAGCAGGGGTCGTCTGGGCTCTGATGAAAAAGGAAAAAGAACAGCCATACCAGATCAAGAGGATAAAGAAGATGAGAGAAATGAAATGGATGAGTCGACGGTTAATGAGTTGTCCGGGTTTGCTCAATCGTCTGAAAACGACATTGATGCTAGGGTGCATCGATCGATGGTAGGCAACGGTTGCTCCGAGAAAGGTGAGCCAGACCAGCAGGTAGCGGGCAAGTTCTTCTGACCAGAACAGTGAATGGTTTAAAACATAGCGACAGAAGACCTGGACAATGACCAGAGCGGTCATCGTCAGGCCGAGTAGTAGTATAAGTCGCTCAGTGGAACGGTTACAGGAGTTGCTGAGCCGCTCGATTGAGGTCATTGCTTTCGAGATTACTTGGTTTTCTCGATTACTTTAGTAAGAAGTTTCTGAACCTTGGGCTCCGCGAACAGATCGATATTTTTCAAATCAGCTACCTGCCCTCTGAAAGCTTCTATGTCAGGATGTTCTTCAACCTGCATTCCTTTTTCTTTCAGCATTTGCAGACGGGCCTCGTTTTTGGATCGATTTTCAGCACGTTGGAAGCGAGCTGCTTCATACATGGTTTTCTGAATCAGAGCCTGTTTTTTTTCGTCAAGTGAGTTCCACCAATTAAGCGATGCGACATCGATATGAGCCGAATAGACATGGCGTGTCAGGGTCATATATTTCTGAATCTCGTAGAATTTGTAAACTTCAAGTACCCACAAAGGGTTTTCCTGCCCATCTATTACTTTCTGCTCCAGTTCGGTATAGATCGGCCAGGGCATCGGGGTGGGGTTGGCACCCAGGGTCTGCCAAATGGATTTATGCAGGGCAGAGGCCATTACCCTGATTTTCAGTCCATTGATATCTCCAGGATCCGCCACCGCCTTCCTCGAGTTTGTGAGATTGCGAAAACCGTTTTCCGAAAAGCAGAGACCCTTGAAACCAGATGTTTCCAGACTTGCAAGGATTTCACCACCAAGCGGACCGTCAAGGATTTGATCTGCCTGCTGGTGGTCTTTGAAAAGAAAGGGATAGTCGATGACTCTGACGATCGGATCGAAACTATCGAAAGGGCCGGAGGTTATCACTCCCAATTCCACGGTGCCCATCTGAATCTGCTGGAGGATCTCGGTTTCATTTCCCAGTGATCCGGAATGAAAGATTTTTACCTGCAGGTCGCCACCGGATTGCGCTTCAACCAACTCTTTGAATTTTTCAGCCACAATGTTCTGGGCTGATCCAGGCTTTGTGACAACACCGAGTTTTATGGTCTCTTCGGCTTGGGCATTGTCTGTGAGACTGATTAACAATAACAGGGCCACATACGAAATTATCCGCATCATTGGCGTGGTTCTCCTCGGAAAGGTAGTTGAAACTACAAAGTTTTCAATAAAATGAAAATCTGCTACGGAATCGATCTAATGTCAACTCCAAAATCGTTGTCCGATGGAACAGTCCATGTCTATCAATTCTGCTCGATCCCCCATTTCCGCCCTTCGTATTTGCCCACATAGCGGTAGTGGTCCCGGGGACCCAGAATGCCCATCGCACTTGATCTTCCCCAAACAGCGCTCCCGGCAATGTCTGGATATCGCTGCCAATAGGCTTCGGCCAATGGCCTTTCTTCCTGGGGGTCGTTAATTTTAGGCAGAGGGGCAAAGATTCGCCCTTCTCGTTTGCCATGCTGCCTGAAATGTTCCCTGGCTCCCAATACACCATGAGGCCCATTTATTCCGTAAAATTCATCACTTTTGATTTCGGGATAACGTGTATAGTAGGCTTCAGCAAGAAGCTTTTGATCCTGGAATTTCGAGTTCTCTTCATTAAGATAACGGTTGCTTAAACGTTTTTCCTCAATTCGGTCGGGATACCAGATTTCCGAAGTGGATAGTCCTTGCAACCAACCTATGGTACAGAAGCTAAGAGCGATTATTGTTATGCGAAATGCTGTTTTATTTTCAAATTGTTTCATTGTCCGGTCTTAATAAAAAACAATTGATGGCAGATGGGTCAGCAGAGGATAGAAAAGAAGCGAAAATGAAACCCCGCTGATTGCCCAGATTCCATGTCTTGTTCTCCTGCTGAATAGATTGCTGTACATAAAAAAATAAATAAAAGCTCCAATAAGCGGTAATGCCGGCCAGAAGGGTAGTGTCAGACCTCGGTAGAAGTAGCTGGGCAAGACTAGAGCAGCAACACTGAAAAGAAGCCAGGATGTATACAGGCAATCGATCTTACTGGCTTTCAATTGTCCGTCTTTTGCAGCACTCCTGGCCCCGTACCAGATTAAGGAGCCGCCGAAACTTCCCAAACAATTCACCAACATATCTTGAAGGCCGAAAGTACGGGCTGGATGCAGACCTTGGAGAAATTCATCATGAACCCCGAGAAGGGAGGCAAAGCAAGCAGAGAAAACCATCAGGGGAATCCCTTGAAGCCTATGGGACATTGCATATCTGGTAATTGCAGACAGAATCAGGTATTCGGCAACATGGATACGTTTGATCGGGAAATCCGGGTCAGGAATCACCAGGCCGATCAGACAAAACAGAATACCGATGATAATCGGCGTTACGTTAATAGCTTCGCGGTTTAGCCGCTGCCGCCTGCATAAAAGCAGTAACCCGCACCCCAGAAGTACTATCAGGGCAAGCGGCGGTATAAGTATAAAGACTTCATCTCCCCAGGCAGTTGTCAGGTATTTCCATAGAGGAAACATGTTCACATAGAACGGAATAAGGGTGACGCATGCGAGATATCCGAAAAGAATCCGGAAGTTATCATTTCTGCGTGAACTGTTCATAACAGCTTAACCCTGGTAACAACAAATCAGATTGAGAAAGTACAGATACACTTGCCTGGTCAGACTATCGTGCAATTTTCGGAATGACAAGTGCTGAGATCAGCAGTTTTGAGTAATTGAGTATCTAACCCCTTGCTCTTAAAGCAACATTGTCTTAGGGTTCATGAATTCGTAAGGCCGGTATTAAGCATACATACTTAACAATCGTAGTCTCCCTATAATAGGTAAGGAGGGAATTATGGAGGGTGTATCAACTGTTCTTAAGGCAGTTCCAGAAACCCTCCAGCAGCTCTCATAGACCTCCACAACCCCCATTATACTTGACTCTTATTGAAAATAGGCTTATCATTGAGTCTCAGTTGTAATCAGTTGCATACATAGGCAATCAGGCCCATTTTCAAACAGTTTTCAAACAGGAGGCTAGGATGGCAACCAAGGTCAATCTCACACCATCAAAGGTAAGCAAGGCAAAAGCAACTGG
>JAQYVS010000080.1 GCA_030145365.1 Desulfofustis sp.
AGCATCTCACTTGAATGATCGGAGATGTTCCGTTCTTGACTTCTTGATCATTTCAAAGTATTTTTAACGTCTTTTGATTTTTGAAATCCTGCATTTTCAAGGCATATTAAATGATTTCAAATAATTACACTTTACAACAAAAGTGCTGGATGCGGTGCGTCCGGTGTTAAATTGTGTTTTAAATAATACGTTTAAATACAAATGTTTGAAAACCTGACAGATCGGCTTGAGGGAGTCTTCAAGAAGCTCCGCGGCCACGGGATCCTTAACGAAGAGAACATCACGGAATCCATGCGTGAAGTGCGCATGGCTTTGTTGGAAGCAGATGTTAACTATAGTGTTGCCCGCGAGTTCGTCGATACGATTACCCAAAAAGCTGTGGGTCGAAAAGTTTCTCAGAAATTATCTCCAGGCCAGCAGGTTATCAAAATTGTCCACGATGAATTAGTAGAGTTGCTCGGCGGCAACACAGAACAGATTCGTCTCGATGGACAGCAGCCAGCAGCCATTATGCTTGCAGGACTGCAGGGTTCAGGTAAAACAACAACCGCCGGGAAACTTGCTGCCCAGCTAAAACAAAAAGGACGCAAGGTCTATCTGGTTCCCGCAGACATTTATCGCCCCGCCGCCATCGAACAATTACAGGTGCTTGGTGAACGTATTAATGTTCCGGTGCACCCATCAACCACTGATCTCAAACCGGTCGATATCTGCAGGCATGCACTGGCAGTCGCTCGGGAACAAAACCATGATACGCTGATAATAGATACAGCCGGACGACTTCATGTCGATGAAGCGTTGATGAATGAGCTCAAAGAAATTCAGGCGGCCGTTTCACTGTCTGAAATTCTTTTCGTTGCAGACGCAATGACTGGCCAGGACGCAGTAACCGTTGCCGACAAATTTAATCAGGATCTGGAAATTTCCGGTGTTATCCTCACCAAAATGGAAGGTGACGCCCGCGGCGGTGCAGCACTTTCGATTAAAAAAGTAACCGGAAAGCCAATCAAGTTCGTTGGTGTCGGAGAAGCGCTCGATGCCCTTGAAATTTTCCATCCCGATCGTACCGCTTCCAGAATTCTGGGTATGGGTGATGTACTCACCCTGATTGAAAAAGCGGAAGAAGTTGTCGACAAGAAAAAAGCCGAAAAAATTGCGCAAAAACTCAAGAGAAACGAATTTACTCTCGAAGATTTTCTTGATCAGATTCAGCAGATCAAGAAAATGGGATCGCTTGAGCAGATAATGGGAATGGTCCCTGGGATCAACAAACTGAAGCAATTAAAAGACGCCCCGCAACCCGATGAAAAAGAATTGGCCAAAACCGAAGCCATTATCCGCTCAATGACCATCAAAGAGCGTCGGAATCACCGGATCATCGATGCAAGCCGCAGGCAAAGAATTGCCTCTGGATCAGGCACTTCTGTTGCTGAAGTCAACCGCGTACTGAAAAGCTATTCAGCGATGTTAAAAATGTTGAAAAAAATGCGCGGTAAACCCGGAATGATGTCTGGAAAAAAACGAAGAAAAGCCCCTAAGGGGATGCGAAGATAAAACGGTCTACAAGACAACCCTGCGGAAAATCCGCGTTATTGAAACAGAAGGAGATAGCAATAATGGCAGTTCGAATCAGATTAACTAGGCTTGGTAGGAAGAAAAAACCTTTTTACCGTATCGTAGTAGCCGACAGCGAAAGCCCTCGCGATGGCAAATTTCTCGACATTGTCGGAACCTATGATCCGCTGCAGGATCCGGCCAAAATCGACATAAATGATAAAAAATTGCAGGTTTGGCTCGGCAAAGGCGCACTGCCCACTACCACAGTCAAAAGCTTGATCAAGAAAGCCGCGCCGGTTGCTGAATAAGATGCAAGAACTGGTTGCCCATATTGCCGGTGCTCTGGTTGACAATCCAGAACAGATTAAGGTTTCCACCAGCGAAAATGATGACACCATTGGTATTGAACTCACCGTGGCCCAGGAAGATCTGGGCAAAGTCATCGGCAAGCAGGGGCGTACTGCCCGTGCCATGCGTTCACTGTTGTCAGCCACTGCGGCACGAGACAATAAAAAGTCACGGCTTGACATATTGGAGTAAACTTCATAGGTCATGACCGTGCAGTATCCCTACCCTTCCGATTTGTTTAACATGGTCGGCAGAGTAACCAGGGCTCACGGTCTGAAAGGCGAGATCAAAGTTGCCCCGCTTTCCGGATCAACTGAAAACTTTAAACGATACAGCCGGGTTGCCCTCGTAGCAGCCGACGGCCGGATGACTACTCTGCTTGACATAAACCAGTGCAGGGTCCAGAAAAAACAAGTCATCCTGAAACTTGATACCATTGACACGAAAAGCGAAGCAGACCTGACGGTTTCAATGGGGGTTCTTCTTTCAAAGGAAGACAGTTTGGATATAGAGAACGATCCACCGGGTCATCGATGGCTCGGATTTTCGGTCTGGACAATCGACGAAAAACATATCGGATCTATTGAGGACATCTACCACAATGGGGCTCAGGAACTGATGGTCATCCGATCTGAACGGGATGAAGAACATCTTGTCCCACTGGTTGAAGAGATGATTGTTTCGGTTGACGATGGCAGCATCATCATCGATCCACCACCTGGATTACTTGAAATAAACCTTGGGCAAAACCGCTGAGTTGAAATACGCATGCATTTTTCGATTATTACAATTTTTCCTTCTCTGATAGAAGCTAACCTGACTGGAGGCATCGTCAGCAAAGCCGACAAGGAAGGAAAAATCAATATCGAGATAATAAACCTCAGAGATTTTGCCGACGACAAACATCGGACCACTGACGATCGGCCATATGGTGGTGGTGAAGGCATGGTGATGAAACCGGAACCGCTGGCACGTGCAGTAAATCATGCAAAGAGACGGCCGGTTAAAAGACGGCGGGTTATCCTGCTCAGCCCCCAGGGACGTCAATTCAGCCAGAGTGTTGCCGAAGAACTCAGCCGCGAAAAGCAATTGATTCTGGTGTGTGGTCGCTACGAAGGCGTGGATGAGCGATTCACCAGTAATTATATTGACGACGAGATCTCCATCGGTGATTTTATCCTTACCGGCGGCGAGCTGCCGGCACTGATGATTGTTGATGGGGTAGCAAGATTGCTTCCCGGCGTGCTGGGCTGTTCATCATCTGCGACAAACGATACGTTCTGCCGGAACCTGCTCAAGCATCCTCAATATACCAGACCCAGGGTTTTCGAGGACGTGGAGGTGCCCGAAGCACTGCTTAACGGCGATCACGCAGAAATCGCCGAACTTCGATTTGTCGCTTCGGTGAGACGGACTATAGAAAGACGGCCGGATCTGATGGACGATGTTACGTTCAGTTCTTTTGAAAAACGGTTGCTAAAAAAGTACGGGATTGCTACTTCATCAAGCAGCATAGGTAAGCGATGAGTCAACCGATGATCTCACTTGCTTTACTGCATCATCCTGTACTGAACAAAACTGGTGAAACAATTGGTTCGGCGGTCACCAACCTGGATTTGCACGATATCAGTCGAGCGGCCAGAACATACGGCGTTAACAGGTACTATGTCGCCACACCGTATGAAGATCAGCATGAACTGATTGGAGAAATTATTGACCACTGGCAAACCGGTCATGGAGCTCGAGCCAATCCGGCGAGAAAAGAGGCATTAGCTATTGTTCAACCGGTCAAGGATCTGGAAACAATAGTTGCTGAACTGACGGAAGGGCACGATCAGAAAGTATTTGTCGTTGCCACCAGCGCCAGATATCACGACAATGAAATAAGTTATGGTGCTTTGCAAAACAAAATCGAACAGAAAATCCCGGTACTGCTCTTGTTCGGTACGGCTCACGGCCTAGCCCCTGAAATAATGAAGCAGGCGGATGCGGTATTACCGCCGATTCAAGCAGACTCAGATTATAATCACCTGTCGGTACGTTCGGCGGTATCCATTATTCTTGACCGTTTGCTTGGCAACAAATAATATAAAAACAACGAGACCAACTAAACATAGAAAAGAGTTAATGCCATGAATCCGATCATAAACAAAATCGACCAGGAACAGATGCGCTTCGATCATCCCGAATTTCGACCAGGGGACTCCGTTAAAGTGCATATCCGTATCATTGAAGGAAGCAAGGAGCGTATTCAAGTCTTCCAAGGTGTTGTCATCAAACGTAAGCGCGGCGATATGGACGCTTCCTACACAGTCCGCAAAGTTTCACACGGCGTAGGTGTTGAGAAAACATTTGCGCTGCACAACCCACGCATCGAGAAGATCGAGCTGGTTTCGCGCGGCCGGGTGAGACGTTCCCGTCTCTATTACCTGCGGGCACGGAGAGGGAAGGCAGCCCGTATTCGCGAACGCGGAATCCGCTAACCAATTTAGCGCTTGAAGCCCAATTCGACCGGACCACCTGGCTTTACGCCACCAGTCCGGTCGGCAGGCCTGATGGAATCACTTCTATCCGGCCCCAGAGAAGATAACGACACCTTCGGGTTCGAACGAATACTTCTCAAACGTGGCTTTTCCCAAATTGCAGGAACTGACGAGGTCGGTCGCGGACCACTTGCCGGCCCGGTAGTTGCGGCTTCGGTGATCCTGCCTCCCGACTGTGATTACACGTTCTTCTGTGATTCAAAACTTACGACCGAAAAGCAACGTTATCTGGCTAGGGACCGCCTGCACGAGATGGGCGCTGCTGTAGGCATCGCCACGGTTCCCCCTGAAGAGATTGATAAAATCAATATTTTCCAGGCTTCACTTCTGGCCATGAAACAATCGGTCGGCGAGCTAGAAAAAAAAGGTGTTGCTCCCGATTTTATTTTGGTCGACGGCCGACACACCCTACCGCTCTCCACTCCACAGGAAGCCCTAGTCAAAGGAGATAGCAGAAGTGCTACCATTGGAGCAGCATCAATCATCGCAAAAATTACCCGTGATGAAATCATGTCGGAGTTTCACCATCAATTTCCTCAGTATAATTTTCTTGCCCATAAAGGCTACCCAACCAAAGAGCATCGTAATAATGTTGCCTTATACGGACCGAGTCCAATTCATAGGCTCAGCTTTAAAGGAGTAAAGGAGTTTGTCGGAAGAGCGAATCAGTCTCGGTAAAAGGGGTGAAGATATCGCCGTTGACTATCTGACCCATAAAGGATATCAAATCGTAGTCAGAAACTACCGGCGGAAAACCGGCGAAATAGATATTATTGTCAATGATGGAGATTGTATTGTCTTTGTTGAGGTGAAAACCAGGAAAACGTCGCGATTTGGTCATCCGGCAGAGGCGGTTACCAAACGCAAACAGAACCAGATCAGTCTGACAGCACTCAATTACCTGACTCGCCAAAATCTAATGGATGCACCCGCAAGATTCGATGTTATCGCAGTTACGATAACCAGGACGGCTCCTGAAATTACACATATAATAGGTGCCTTCGAAACCACTTGATGAGTGGTAGCAACATAAGGAAAAGAAAAACCTGAAAAAGCTATGACAATACCTTCCAAAACAATTTCTCCGATCGGTATTACCATGGGCTGCCCGGCTTCAATCGGCCCGGAAATAATTCTCAGTTTTTATCATGCGCAACGTCAACAAGACATCTCGCCAGTTGCTGTAATCGGTGATATAGGTGTTCTGAAAAAGAGTGCCCAAATCCTGGGTTTGAAGATCAAGTTCAACAATTGGAAACCAGGAATGGAGCTTGATCACTCACGTCTCAACGTCTATTGCCAATCAGAAATATCTCCTAACAGCTTTTCCTTTGGAATTCCTACTCTCGAAACCGGGAAAGCTATGGTCGCCTATGTTGAAACAGCAATAAAACTGTGCATGGAAGATACCCTCTCTGCAATGGTAACCTGTCCAATCTCGAAGTTCTGGCTTCACCAGGCTGGTCTAGATTTCCCAGGGCATACAGAGTTGCTGGCCGATCGTACCAATACCGGAACTGTGGCCATGATGCTCGCCGGCCCCACTCTGCGGGTTGTGCCGGCCACAATCCATTGTTCCTTATCTGAAGTACCCGGAAAACTTAAATCAGATCTTTTGATGCAACTAATCAAACTCATCGACCATAGCCTCATAAGTGACTTCGGAATCGCTTCTCCTCGTATCGCTGTAGCGGGGCTTAACCCCCATGCAGGAGAAAACGGTCTTTTCGGCAACGAGGAACAGACCATAATAGAACCGGCGATTGCTGAAGCCAAAATGATGTGTTCGCCAACGACTCAAATTAGCGGCCCCTATCCACCGGACACTCTTTTTAATCAGGCACAATCAAAGATGTTTGATGTCGTGCTGGCCATGTACCATGATCAGGGACTTATTCCTTTTAAACTCCTTCATTTCGATGATGGGGTAAACGTCACCCTTGGCCTGCCGATAATAAGAACTTCGGTGGATCATGGAACGGCCTATGACATTGCTGGCCAAGGTACGGCTGGGTATGCCAGCCTCAAAGCCGCCGTTGACTTGGCTGAAAAAATGGTTGCCAATAGAGCGGCGCAGAGAACCTGATAGGTTGGGTTATGCGTGAAACACAAAATTTGCACGGTTCTGCAGGTCAATTTATCGTTTTTGAAGGCATCGATGGCACCGGAAAATCCACCCAAATTTCCCTATTGGCTTCCGCATTGAGACAAATCAACTATCAAGTAATCGAAACGTTTGAGCCCACCCACGGCGAATATGGGCAAAAGATACGATCTCTCTATAGCAATAGAAAGACCATCTCCCCCTCGGAAGAGCTTGAGCTGTTTATTACTGATCGCAGACAACATGTTCAGGAAGTGATTTTGCCTTCGCTTGCTTCAGGCAAGATGGTACTTTGCGATCGCTACTATTTATCGACCGCTGCCTATCAGGGCGCCGCAGGGCTTGACCCTGCAGAGATAATTGCCAGACACAGTTTTGCACCAACTCCAGATCTGTCTCTCATTATCGAGCTTGATCCGGCTGACTGTATTCGTCGAATTACAGACAATCGTGGGGATACGCTTAACGACTTTGAGCAATTAGAATCTTTGCAAAAAGTAGATGGTATTTTCCGGGAAATGAAATTACCGTATATACGACGGATCAACGGTTCAGTATCGCAACAGGAGGTACATCTCCAGGTGCTGCACCACGTAGGCAGCCTGCTGTCGTTATCTGAGCTACCGGGTTTTACATGAAAATATCTGGAAAATTTCAGCACAAGTTATACGCACTCGCCTTTCTTGTTTTACTTTCCCCAGTTCTGATCCTCAGTGCCTGTTCAGGAACTGGAAGCACGCAACAACGCAGTAATCTGCATATGGTAGATACTTCAGATCTGTCCTGTTCATATTTTTATTTTCTCTGGGGTACCCATGCTGAATTCAATCAGAAGTACCCAGAGGCTCTTGATGCGTTTGAAAAAGCCCTCGTTTGCGATCCGCAGGCTGACTATATCAAGCATAAGCTTCCTCTGATACATCTGAAAAACAAGAATCCCAAAGAGGCAATCGCCCTTCTTGAACAGGCCGTTGAACAAGATCCTCAGGATAGTGCCTCAAGGACTCTGCTTGCATCCATTCTCGTTCAACAAAAATCCATAAACAAGGCCGTTGAACATTATAAAGAAATTCTCTCCTACGACCCGGAAAATGAACAGATTCTGCTGCGTCTTGGTGTGCTGCTGAGTCAG
>JAQYVS010000440.1 GCA_030145365.1 Desulfofustis sp.
AACGAGATGGCGTAAAGAAAATCCACCGATTTTCATATAGAGAACAGTGGTGAGGAACAGAAAATTAATAACCATGGTGATTGAGGTCGAAAGCGCAATGGCTTTGTGCTGATAGGCATCAATGGTGTTGATGATGATCAAAATATTAATAGCGATGGCTAAAAAACTGGCGATTACCGGATATCGGGGGGCATTGATCGCATAATAAACCGGAACGATCACCTTATTTGCAGAATAGGCAAACAAGCCAATTCCATATAAGGAAAGTGCAACAGCGGTGGCCTTCGTATCGATGGAACTGAAGGCACCATGCTCAAAAATTATCCTGATGATCGGTTCAGATAAAATAATTAAACCAAATGTAGCTGGTATGGTCAGACAGAAAACCATAACCAGCGACGAGACAAAGGTCTGCTTCATTTCATCATGGTTTTTCAGGGAAACCTGGCGGGCAAGAAGTGGCAGTGCAGCGATCGAAATGGCTACGCCGAACAGACCGATGGGCAATTGCACAAGTCTAAAGGCGTAATTGAGCCAGGAAACCGACCCCTCAACGCATGAGGAGGCGAAGTTGGTGTTGATAAAGATATTAATCTGTGTAGCAGAAAGTCCGATTGTCGCCGGAATCATTAATTTCAAAACCCGCACTAACCCAGGGTCGGAAAGGTTTAAACCCGGTGTGAACTTGAAACCGAGACGCTTTAAAGTCGGTAATTGAATTGCCAGTTGGAGAAAACCTCCAATCAATGTGCCAAAAGCCATTCCGATAATGGCCGGATAGCCATGTTGCGGCAAAATGAAGGCGAGAGTGGTGCCTCCGATAATTGAGCCGAGATTAAAAAAACTTGAGGCAATAGAGGGAATAAAAAACCGATTTCTGGTATTGAGAATTCCCATCACAACTGCGGCCAGCGAGATAAAGAGAAGAAACGGCATCATGATAACGGTCATGGTGCTCGTCAATTCGGCTTTACCGGGGACACTGCTGAAATTCGGAGCAAGCACAGCAACGATTTGATCGGAGAAATAGATTGCCAGCAGTGTGATAATAGAGATTGCAACTATAAAAAAGCAGAGAACATTAGAGGCGAGCTGCCAGGTTTCCTCTTTGCTTCGGTTGGCGTTGTAATCGGAAAATACTGAAACAAAAGCAGCAGATAACGCCCCTTCACCAAAGAGGTCACGGAGCAGGTTTGGTATTCTGAAAGCCACGACAAACGAGTCGTAGGCATAACCTGCGCCAAAGAGGCCGGCGAAGACCTGCTCACGAATCAAACCCAGGACTCTGCTGCACATCACGGCAAAGGATACAATAGCAGCAGATTTAGCAAGTCCTGCAGAAGAATTGTCTGATTTACTCACAGGCAGCGCGGATGAAGTTTAGGTTCAGCAAAGAAAACACTTACGTCATAAACAGTCCATTAAGGCGCGAATGTACCATCAAATCCAATTCGAATCATTAATTGAAATAATCCATCGTCTTTGATTGCACATTAAATACCAATCAAATATTGATGAAGCTTGACTTTCGGCCTGATGATTGAATATATGTTGTGTGTTAAATATTTGAGGTTTTGATTGGTTGTGATTGTCTTACTTGTAATCAGCAGCCCTGGTTATCTATTGAAATTGAGGAGAAACAGATGCAGGATACAACAATGGTCAGAAATATAGCAATACTGGGACATGGAAACAGCGGCAAGACCTCACTTGTTGAGGCTATGTTGTACACTGCGGGAAAGATCAACCGACTCGGCAAGGTTGATGACGGCAATGCCTCAATGGATTTTGACGATGAAGAGGTAAACCGTAATATATCGATCAGTGCTTCTTTTTCAAATTACAGCTGGAAAAAAACAGACGTATATCTCATCGATACTCCCGGTGAAGATTCGTTTTTTAACGAAACCATTACAGCAGCAAATGTGTGCGACAGCGCTGTGTTTACCATTGGAGCCGTATTGGGTGTAAAGGGACAAACCAAGAAATTTGCTGATTTGATTGATGAACATTCTATCCCTTCCATGATCGTCATCACCAAAATGGATCGCGAACGGGCTGATTTTTTTAAGACATTTGATCAAATAAAACAAAATCTTCCAGTCAACCCGGCTATTATTCACCTGCCTATCGGCAATGAAGAAAATTTTAATGGTATTGTTGACCTTGTTTCAAATAAGGCCTTTGTCTTTGAAGATGGAGCAAAGGGAAGCGTCAAAGAAACTGAAATTCCATCTGATATGGCGGACGATGTTGCAGTATATCGTGAATCTTTGATGGAAAGCATTGCTGAGACCGATGAAGATCTGATCGAAAAATTTCTGGAAGAAGGAGAACTCGGTGAGGAAGATCTGAAAATCGGCCTTAAAAAAGCGATAGTTGATGGTGAAGTAACGCCTGTTTGTGTCAGCAGCGGTACGCTGAACAAAGGTACAACACCTATTCTTGATGCCATAAACTCTTATATGCCCGCTCCATCTGATGTCACACCACGAAGTGGAATCAACCCAAACAACGATGAAGCCATTGAGTGTCTACCTGACAGTGAAGCATCATTTGCTGGGTTTGTTTTCAAAACCATGGCTGACCCGTATGCCGGAAGGCTGACCATCTTCAGAGTCTTTTCAGGCACCCTGTCTGGTGAATCATTTTACAACGCCAACAAAAAGACCAATGAGCGATTTGGCAACCTGTTTCTGATCGAGGGCAAGGAACAACGCCAGGTAGACAGCGCAGGTCCCGGAATGATTGTGGCCGTGGCTAAATTAAAGGAAACCACCACTGGAGATACACTATGCAAATCGGATGCACCGGTTGTCCTGGAAGCTCCTGATCCGCTCTCTCCGGTTATTACCTATGCTGTTTCGGCTAAAAAGGGAGATGAAGAAAAACTTTTTTCATCGCTCAATCGAATGCTGGCTGAAGACCTTTCACTTAAAATGTCACGTGAGCAACAGACCGGTGAGACTCTGGTGTCAGGCATGAGTCAGGTGCATCTCGAGGTAGTCGGAAATATTATCAAACGAAAATTCGGTGTTGAGATGGAACTTAGTTTACCTAAGATCCCTTACATGGAAACCATTAGAGGAACTGCCAAGGCTCAAGGCCGACATAAAAAGCAAAGTGGTGGTAGGGGGCAGTTTGGGGATTGTTGGATCGAGATTTCGCCAATACCCGGAGAAAATTTTGAATTTGTTGACAAGATTGTCGGCGGAGTTATCCCCCAGCAGTATCGGCCCGCCGTTGAGAAGGGTATTCAAGAGGCTATGGAAAGAGGTGTTCTGGCGGGTTATCCGGTAACTGACGTTAAGGTAGTGCTCTTTGACGGTTCATATCACGCAGTCGACTCATCCGAAATGGCTTTTAAGATTGCCGGTTCACTCGCTTTTAAACAGGCTGCGCCGGACGCAGGAATCGTTCTTTTGGAACCGATTATGGATATGGTCATTACCGTCAACAAAGACAGTGTCGGCGATATTATGGGTGATTTGAATTCCCGAAGAGGACGCGTTATGGGCATGGATTCAGTACCAAAGGGCGAGGTGGTTACCGCCCAGGTTCCGATGGCTGAGATTCAAACTTATGCCAACGATCTTACATCGATGACTGGCGGACTTGGCATGTTCACCATCGGATTTTCCCATTATGAAGAGGTTCCAGCCCAGATTACTGAAAAAATTGTAGCGGAAAGAAGTAAGGAATAATCTGCTGTAAGTAGATGATGAGCTTGAACGGCTTTAGATTCGCAGTCATAACCATGAGTGATCGTGGTTCTCAGGGACTAAGGGAAGATACCAGTGGTGCCGCATTGCAGGAGATGTTTATCGCAGATGGCTATCAGCTCTGTCACTATAGTGTTATTCCCGATCAGATTCCGGTAATTGTGGAAACCATCAGGGGCGTCATAGACGAAGATAAGGCCGATTTGGTACTTACCACTGGCGGAACCGGAGTGTCACCATCCGATGTTACCCCGGAAGCGATGGATCACCTTGTTGAAAAAGAAGTTCCCGGGATGGCCGAAGCAATGCGAGCCGCAAGTCTTGCGATTACACCGAAGGCTGTTATTTCAAGAGGACGGGCAGGAATTAGAAAAGAAAGTTTGATTATCAATCTTCCGGGAAGCAAAAAGGCCGCATTGGAAAATATAACGGTACTGCGACCGGCATTGGTTCATGCACTTGAAAAGATAAAGGGAAGCGATGCTGATTGTGCAGATGCATAGCAACTCGTAGAAAAACATACACCAATAGAAAAGGGGCGTTTCAGATACCTGAAGCGCCCCTTTTCTATCTTTCAGCCTAAGAACAAGGATCAGACAAATTCGACTTGTTCACTGCCCGCTGATCCAGATGCTTTAGAAGTAATTTCTCCGATAACAAAAGGTGTTTCGCCTAGGGCGCTGAATTGTAGAAGGATGTCGTTCACATCGTTTTCTTCAACAATTACCATGAATCCTATTCCCATATTGAAGGTTCGGTACATTTCAGTCTCTGAGACATTTCCTTTTTCTGCAAGGAAGGGAAATACAGGGGGAATAGTGAATGAATTTTTCTTGATCAAGGCTTTGCAACCATTTGGCAGCACCCGGGGAATATTGTCGTAGAAGCCGCCCCCGGTATTGTGCACCATGCCATTGATCTTATAATTTTTTAAGACGTTCAGAATTGGCTGAACATAAATACGGGTTGGTTTTAGGAGTTCATCACCAAGCTTCACATCAAGTTCTTCAACAAAATCATCAACATTTAAACCAAGATCGCTGAAGCAGATTTTTCTCACCAGGGAAAAACCGTTGGAATGTAAGCCATTGGAGGCCAGACCAATAATCTTATTGGTGACCCGGATATCGGAACCGTCAATGATACTGTCCCTGTCGACGATGCCGGTGACAAAACCTGCCAGGTCGTAATCACCCTGACGATACAAACCGGGCATTTCGGCTGTTTCACCTCCAACGAGGGAACATTGTGCTTGTCTACAGCCTTCGGCGATACCTGCTACAACCGCGGTTGCGACATCGAGATCGAGCTGGCCAATGGCAAAGTAGTCGAGGAAGAATAAAGGTTTTGCGCCACTGACAATGATGTCATTGACACACATGGCGACCAGGTCGATACCGATAGTGTCATGGGAACCGCATAGTTTTGCTACTGCGAGTTTTGTTCCGACCCCATCGGCTGAAGAAACCAGGACAGGGCTTTCATATTTTGATTTATCTATTGAAAAAAGGCTTGAAAATCCACCAATTTCGTTAATAACACCGCGCTGATGGGTTGAAGCAATAACACTTTTAATATTTTGAATAAAGGCATTGCCTTTATCGATATCAACCCCAGCTTCCCGATATTTTGAATCGTTTGAATCAGTCATTAAGCGATTACGTATTTGTAGATTGCCAAAAAATTGAAGCCAAGATACGTTGTACCATAGCAATTAGATGACTTCGGTTTGAAAACTAGTTTACCCTTTTTGAGAAGAATTACCAAATACATTATTACCGGAGTTTTGTAAATATAATAGTGATATTCCAACCTTCTCCGTATACAAACTACATCTGGTCAATATATTTATTATGAAACTGTTAATCCTTGTTTTTGCCATGGTTTTAGTTGTTGAAGGGCTGCCCTATGCTGCCGCTCCAGAGAAAATGAAAGAGTGGTTGCTCAAATTGAGCGATGTACCATCGACGACATTGAGGGGGGTAGGGGTTTTTTCTCTGTGTACCGGCCTTCTCATCTGCTGGGTTGTTCAAAAAACTAATTTTTTTATGTAAGATGAGGTTTTGTCAGTCCATATATGCAGCCGTCAATCCAACCATCTTTCTCCATCCGAAGTTGTAAGTGTTCATCTGCGCTAATCTGCCATCCGGCTTTTGTGGAAATACGTCGTATATAAGAGTCGGAATGGGCGAATCGTCCGGACTGCTGCAATTTGGGCAACTCATCGATTTGTTCTACTTCCACTGAGAACGCAAAAACAGCATCAGCTGAACTCGCCCTATAAGCAAGTGCAAACAGGTGTTCAAGATCACCAATATAGGGAAATACGTCGGCGGCTATTAGGATATCATAACCAGTGGAACTTCCCTGGCTCAGGAAGGTGTAAAGTTCTTCTCTATGCAATGCATCGTAAATGTTTTTTTCTTCGGCAAGCTCAAGCATTCTTCCTGATAAATCAACACCGGTCAGCAAATTACAGTGGGGTCTAAATTGGTTTCCGACAAGTCCGGTTCCGCAACCCAGATCAAGCAGGGATAAAAATCGTGATTTACTTGTATTGGAGAGAATAAATTTGAGGAGTTGGGACGGAAGGTTATAATGGAGTTTTTCAGTGAGTTTGGATTCATAATGATCTGAAAAGTCGTCAAACACTTCACGGATATACGGTTCTGGAGCTGCTTGACGCGCGGTGTCAGTAAGAGCAGCAAGCATAAAATCGGCACCCACATGATCCGGA